>JAQUFE010000048.1 GCA_028684815.1 Sulfurimonas sp. | reverse complement strand
ATCTCTAAGATAGTTCTAAAGGCTATGATTTGTATGGTTTTTGTTTGATGTGGATATTGTCTAAGAGTGATTCTAGAGTGAGAATTATCACTTCCCATAAGTTTTATATCTACAACCTCTGCATCTTGAAGTAAAAAACTAGGACGATTGTTTGCCTCACCAAAAGGCTCAAAACTCTCTAAGAGGTTTAAGAGATCATAGTCAATATCCTCAGCATCTAAGATGCCAAGCACTTCATCTTTTGCTATAAAATCATCTGCAGGAATTGAGGATGCACTCTTGTTGATGGCTACTCTAAAACTCTCAATATCTTGCTCCATCAGCCCTAAACCAGCAGCCATCTTGTGCCCACCAAACTTAGTTAACAAGTGTTCATTAGCCTTTATTAGTTCATAGATGCTAACCTCTCCAATGCTCCTAGCACTGCCCTTTGCCACGCCATCTTTGATGTTTAAAACGATGGCAGGTTTTGCAAACTTATCAACAAGTCTAGATGCAACGATGCCTACAACTCCCTCATGCCAATTCTCGCTTGCTACGACAATGATGCTATCTTGTGCATCTACTTCAAGCATAGCCTCACTCGTTGCTTCTTGTTCTGTCTCTTTTCTAAATTCATTTAAAAGTGAGAGTTTTTCAAACTGCTCATAAGCCTTTTGAATAGTTGGAGCTGTAAAAAATTCTAGTGCGATAGAAGCATCTTCGAGTCTTCCTGCGGAGTTTATGCGAGGGGCTATTTGAAAAGCTATATCTTCTGAGGAGATGCTAGACTTGTTTAAAAAATCTCTAATGATGATGGAAGCTGGTCTTTGCGAGTTTATTAAAACTTTTAAACCCTCTTTTACAAGAGTTCTATTTATATCTATAAGTGGCATAATATCTGCGATAATAGCAATAGCTAAGATATCTAAAAACTCTCTCATATCGATGCTAAGGGATAGCTCTTTTTTAACTAGCGCTAAAAGTAGCCATGCTACTTGAGCGCCACAAATCTCTTTAAAAGGATATTGGCAATCATCAAGTTTTGGGTCAACTATGGCGTAAGCATCTGGAAGTTCATCGCCTGGTGTATGATGGTCGGTTATGATAAGGTCTATGCCTCTTGCCCTGCAGATGCGAGATGCTTCAAGGGCTGTGATGCCATTATCTACTGTGATGATAAGATCAGCATCAACTCTTTCTAAAACGTTAGGACTAACTCCGTAGCCATCTTTAAAGCGATTTGGAATGATAGCATCTAAGGGATATGGAATTTGTTTAAAAAACTCCACCATAATAGCACTAGAGCTTATCCCATCTACATCATAATCTCCAACAAGAGTTATCTTCTGCCCTGCTCTTATGGCATCGGCGATTCTCTTTGCTGATTTTTGGGCATCTTTTAGAAGTGCTGGATTTGGGATTTGTGAGAGTTTTTTATCTTCACTCTCAAAGCGACAGGAGAGTAGCTCAAAGAGTGATTGCTTATTTAGTGTTTTCATACCTGAGCTATGTCTAAATTACTCAAGAGTGCCAAGAGATGCTTTTACAAAAGCGAGTATCGAAGGATTTGGAGTTTGAAGTCTTGAGGTAAACTCTGGGTGAAACTGAACACCTAAAAACCAAGGATGATCTTTTATCTCAACACTCTCAATAAGTCCATCATACTCACCCGTTACAATCATTCCAGCCGCTTCAAGTTGTTCTCTATAGGCAGGGTTTGCTTCATAACGATGGCGATGTCTTTCATGTATTGTTTTCTCACCATTATAAGCCTCTCTAAGGATGGAGCCCTCTTTTGTATTACATGGATACTCTCCAAGTCTAAGAGTTCCGCCCATTGGAGATTTGTGAGTTCTTATCTGTGCATTTCCACTTTGGTCTAAAAAGTTATCTATAAGATAAACCATAGGATGCGAAGTCTCTTCATCAAACTCAACAGAGTTTGCGCCCTCAAGTCCTAAAACATTTCTAGCGTACTCAACAAGCGTTAGCTGCATCCCAAGGCAGATGCCAAGATATGGAACTTTGTTAACTCTTGCATACTCTATCGCTTTTATCTTGCCCTCAACTCCACGATTTCCAAAACCGCCAGCTACTAAAATAGAGTCACAATCCCCAAGAAGTGCCTCGGCTCCACGCTCTTCAACTTCTTCGGAATCAACCCAAGTTATATCTACTCTAGTATCAAGATGAGCACCTGAGTGGATAAGTGACTCTGTTAGTGATTTGTAAGCCTCTTTTAGTTCTAAATACTTTCCAACAAAACCAATAACTACACGTTCTTTTGGTTGAACTATCTTCTTAACTAGAGAGTCCCACTCTTCCATATCAGGATCAAGTTCTCCAAGATCTAACTCTTTAGAGATAGGTTTTAAGATATTTTGTCTTAAAAAAGTAACAGGGATATCGTAAATAGTAGCAGCATCAAGAGCTTCAATGACGCTATCTGGAGAGACATCACAACTCATTGCTAGTTTTTTTCTAAAAGTTTTTGGTAGAGGAAATTCACTTCTCGCAATAATCATCTGCGGAGTAATCCCAATACGGCGAAGCTCCTGAACTGAGTGTTGGGTAGGTTTTGATTTCATCTCACCTGCTGCTTTTATATAAGGAATGAGAGTTACATGGATGAAAAAAGTACCAACTACTTCTTCATCATGCTTCATTTGACGAATAGCCTCCATAAAAGGTAAGCCCTCTATATCTCCAACTGTTCCACCAAGTTCAACAACTAAGATTTCATGCCCCTCACCAGCTAGCTTGATTCGGTTTACTATTTCGCCAACAATGTGAGGAATAACTTGAATGGTCTGCCCTAAGTAGCCGCCTGCTCTCTCACGCTCTATTACGCTTGAGTAGACTTGACCTGTAGTAAAGTTGCTCGATTTTAAGTATGAAGTGTCAAGAAATCTCTCATAGTTTCCTATATCTAAGTCCGTTTCAGCCCCATCTTTTGTGACAAAAACTTCACCGTGCTCTAGTGGACTCATTGTGCCAGGATCCACATTTATGTAGGGATCAATCTTTAGCATGCCTACTTTTTTTCCAGAGTGCTTAAGCAGTGTTCCAACACTAGCTGCAGTTATCCCTTTTCCAAGAGAACTTAAAACTCCACCTGTTACAAAAATATATTTTGTCATGCTTTTTCCTAATTTATAGTCTTTGATTTTGCTAGCCACAGGGATGCCCTCTACTCTTTTACAGAAGAGATGCGAAGTGACTATTTTAAAATAATTTAATCGCGGATTATATTACAGAGTCTCTTAAAATCTCTATAGCTCTTTTTAAAAAAGATACTATATAATTGCAAAAATTTATTATAAGGCTCCTGATGGATGCGACACTTTTATATATTGTAATGGCTCTAGGTATCTCTACAATTTTTAACTTACTTTTAAAACGCCTAGGTGTCTCACAGATTATTGGATATATACTAACAGGGACTGTTCTTGTATATACTTTTGATTTACAATATCTGAAGGATTCTAGCACCTTAGAGCATATTGGTGAATTTGGTATAGTTTTTTTGATGTTTACCATCGGGCTTGAGATATCTCTAAATAAGATGAACTCCATGAAAAAAGAGATATTTTTAAATGGTTTTTTGCAAGTTGGAGTTACAGCTGCAGTAGTTTATGCCATTGCTCACTTTATCTTTAGCATGGAGACCATATCTGCTGTTATCCTATCTCTAGCCTTTGCACTCTCTTCTACAGCCGTAGTTCTAAGCTACCTAAAGGCTTCAAAAGAGATATATACACCCTATGGACAACGAGCTACGGGGATACTAATATTTCAAGATATTGCAGTTATTCCAATACTTATACTTTTGAGTTTTTTAACAAGTAGTGGCGATAGCTCTGTGGCAGTTATACTAAGAGATACTGCTATAAGTGCTGTAATAGTTGTAGGGCTTCTTTTTGTAATTGGTAAAAGACTTATGACATGGCTTCTTCACTTCTCTACCTCTAGTGAGGTAGAAGAGCTTTTTATGGGCTCGGTACTTTTTATAGTTATCAGCGCATCGCTTTTGGCATCTTTTTTTGGCTTTACATATTCACTAGGTGCTTTTGTGGCTGGGATGATTATAGCTGAGACAAAGTACCATCATAAAGTGGAATTTGATATAGCACCGTTTAAAGATATTTTACTTGGAACCTTTTTCATTATCGTTGGAATGAAGATAGATTTTATGTACTTTTTAAACCATTTCTGGCTCACACTTGGCATCTTTATACTTGTGTTAATTGTAAAAACACTTATTATGTATACATTGCTACGTCTGACAAGCGAGCATGCAACTTCACTAAAAACTGCTTTAGCACTCTCTCAAGTTGGAGAGTTTTCTTTTGTAATCTTTGCAGTTGCATCTAGTGGTGGACTTTTAGATAGAGAGCTAGAGGCCCTTTTTGTTCTTGTTGTGATTTTTTCTATGATGGTAACACCATTTTTTATCTCAAAAATTAGCACATCTATTGACTATTTTACTCGTGAAGAGTACTTAGCAATAGACACTAAAGAGTTTGCTAGAAGAAAAGACCATGTTATAGTTTGTGGATATAGCATTATAGGTAAATTTGTTGCAAAAGAACTTGAGGCTGTAGATGCACCCTATGTTGTTATTGATAACTCTCCAAAACACGTTCAAGAGGCACTCAAAGCTGGTAAGGAAGCCTATTTAGGAGATATGTCTAAACTCTCAATGCTTGAAGCGCTAAATGCTGAGAATTCTGTAGCGGTCATTGTAACCCTTGATAACATAGACAAAAAACGCGCTATTTGCGAGGCTGTACTAAAGCATACAAAGAACATAAATCTTATAGTAAAAGTATCATCACTTCAAGAGATAAGGGCATTGCAAGACTTGGATATTACAGTTGTAGTGGACTCTAAACTTGAGATTGGCAAGGTTCTTGTGGAGAAGATGATGAGCTGTAAATTAAAATATTAACTACTGGGCTATAAGCTCTAGCTTATAGCTGTTTTAAAATTTTGTTATACCGTTTCTCTGAGTTACACTGAATAAGTAGCATATCGTTTTCTTCAAGCAGTGTGGAACCAGTTGGTTTAATATACTCATTGTTACGCTTAATCAAAAGGATTAAAAAATCTAGTGGTAAGTCAAGCTCTATAATGCTTTTATGGATGACAGGGGAGCCTTTTTTAATATAAAACTGTCTTAAAGTCTTATATAAAAGTGGAGAAGAGATGATCGACTCATCTTTTTCATTTTTATAAGCTTCAGCTTTTAACCATCTTGCAACAAATGGTAAAGAAGTTCCCTGGATTAAAATAGATGTCAATACAACGAAAAAAACTAAATTAAAAATCAAACGCGAGTTTTCAAAATTTTCTACAAATGGGTATGTCGCTAAAACAATAGGAACAGCGCCACGAAGTCCCACCCAAGAGATAAAAAGCTTATCTTTAAAAGGAAATGTGCTAAAAGACATACTTAAAAACACACCTAAAGGTCTAGCAACAAACATTAACCAAAATGCTATGGCTAAAGCTGGAAGTGCAACACTTGGAAGTTCCGATGGAAAGACTAAAAGGCCTAAAACCAAGAAGACAGTAATTTGCATTATCCATGAGATGCCATCATGAAATCCCACTAGATTTTTCTTATGAACAAACTCTCTAGTATTGGCGACAATTCCTGCTAAATAAACAGCTAAAAAACCATTTCCTCCAAGCATCGAACTACTTGCAAATAGTAGTAAAATCCACCCAATAGTAAGAACTGGATAGAGTCCATAAAAACTCAAATGAGCTCGATTTAAAATCATAGGGAGTGTAATCCCAAAAAGATATCCAAGTGCTCCACCAATAAGAAACTGCATGAAAAACTCTAATATCCACTCTCCTACAGAGGGAAGCTGCGGTAAAAGGATGATTTGTAAGATAGCAATGGTCAGGAAAATAGCCATAGGGTCATTGCTTCCTGATTCTAGTTCTAAAAGAGGAGCCAACTTTTTCTTTAGATTAATCCCTTTGGCTCGTAGTATAGCAAAGACCGCAGCAGCATCGGTAGAAGAGATAATAGCACCCAATAGTAAGGACTCTAAAAAACTAAAGTCAAATAAAAAATAGACCCCAACAGCTACAACTAATGCTGTTAAAACAACCCCAAGAGTAGCTAAGATAACTCCCTCTTTTAAAACAGGCTTTATTGCTCTCCAAGTAGTATCAAATCCTCCACCAAAAAGGATAAATATCAGAGCAACCGTACCTACACTCCGTGCAATCTCTACATTGTCAAAGTGAATCCCTAACAAGCCATCTGAGCCAGCAAGCATTCCTAATCCTAGAAATATAAATAGAGCAGGAACGCCAAAGGTATTTGAGAGTTTGCTTGCAATTACGCTTAAAAGGGTTAAAAAAGCAATGATAAGAAGATAGATATCGAGCGTTTCCATGCTTGTTTTCACCTATTACTGTTTTATTTTAATGTGATTATAGCTTAAATAAATTAGCTAATTGTTTGTTTTTTTATTAGGATTAGGGGAGAGATTGGTTATTTATAGTTTTATCTAAGTTAGAAGATGATGAGTTTAAACACGCATCATCTTGGATTTCGATCTTTAATTTCCACGACTTCCAGGTTTTATAGCCTCTGAGCCATCTTTACAAAGCGGGCACTCACTCGGTTCATACATAAGAAAGGTAAAGTCTTCTAGGGCAAAGAAAGGGATGTCTTGTGGAAGTTTACAGTTTGATTTTGTCACAACGCTGCTATTCTCACGTTTGCAAAAACCACGATTTGCAAGGGCAGAAATCCCCACAATCTTACCACCAAAACTCTCTACAACGCTTGCTGCTTCCATGCACGAGCCGCCTGTTGTGATAATGTCCTCACACATTAAAACTCTCTCACCACGGCTAACTTCAAAGCCTCTTCGCATCGACATAACACCATCGACTCTCTCAGCAAAGATAAAGCGGACATCAAGCGCAGTTGCAAGTGCAAAACCAGCTATAAGTCCACCAAGTGCGGGTGCACAAACTGTGTCAATCTCAATTCCACTCGCCTTAATCTCTTTTGCTAACTCATCAGCTAGAAGTTTGGCTGTTTTAGGGTCTTCTAAAACCTTAGCAGATTGTAGATAAAATTGTGAGTGATTTCCACTGCTTAGCTTGAAATGTCCTTCTAGTAGGGCATCTGCATCCATATATATTTTTTTGATATTCATTCTATTTCCTAATGATTAAGTGCTTGTAAAAGTCCCAAAGGTATGAGGGACTCTTATTGTGGGGAATTGGCGTGTTAAACCTTTAGTATCTCAGCTTCTTTATCTTTTACTATGTTGTCGATACTTGTTATGTACTTATCAGTAATTTTTTGAATATTTTCTTGAGCAGATTTTGACTCATCTTGAGTTACTTCTTTGTCTTTTTCAAGTTTTTTAATTTGGTCGTTTGCATGTTTTCTATCGTTTCTAATAGAAACCTTTGCGTTTTCGCCCATACCTTTCATCTTTTTTACAGACTCTTGTCTCTGCTCAATAGTCATAGCTGGAAAAAATAGTTTGATTTGCTCACCATCATTGTTAGGATTTGCTCCAACATTTGCAGCGGAGATAGCGCTCTCAATACTACTTAGCAGCTGTTTTTCCCAAGGATTTACAACTATAGTTGTTGCATCTGCAGCTATTATAGAGCCTACTTGATCTATCGGAGTTAGAGTTCCATAGTAGTCGATTTTTACATTATCTAAAACAGAAGTCGTAACCTTGCCTGTTCTTAGTGTCTTAAAATCTCTTAGCATATGTTCTATGCCTGATTTCATATTTGCTTCACACGAGTTGTAGATTTCATTTAACATTAGGTTTCCTTAAATATTTTGAAAAATAGTTGTGCTATTGTAGCAAAATTTCTTTATTTGATACTAAAGGAAGGATATTTGGGGATAAATTATAGGCAAATTTGATGAAAAACAGAGGTATAGAAGGGAGCATTTTTAAAAAGTGTTGTTTTTAAAAATGCTAAGCAATTAGATTCTTAGATATGAATTTCGCCTGTGCGACTCACAGGGTAAGGACTTCGTTTGGAACTATTCTGCAGCTGGAGCCTCTGGTGAAGGTTCACTTTGAGATGTTTGAGCTGGAGATGACGGAGCTTCTACATGGGTAGATTCTACCATCTTATCAACTACTGAACTTTGTGCAGAAGTAGAGTACAAATAACCTAAAGCAATGGTATTTGAAACAAACAAAAAGCCTATAAGGAAAGTAGTTTTAGCTAAAAAAGAGTTTGGTCCCTTCGCACCAAAAACAGAATCATTTGAGCCACTATAAGCACCAAGCCCTATGCTTGAGCTTTTTTGGAGAAGTACAGCTATTACTAGTATTACAACTAAAATTATCTGAACAATGAGTAAAAAACTAGTTGTCATTTATAAATTCCTTTAATTTTTTTTCATAAAATTTAAGGAAACCTTTGATCTTCATTCACAACACTCAAGGAAGTAAATTCCTTAAGTTACGCTAATGCTTAGTTTCCTTCGGCAGGAAGCCCATCACACTAGTGTGATTTATTCTTCATGCTATTTTAAAAAGTGGCGAATTATATCCAAAAAAAATAATTATTACAAAATTAGATATAATTTTAAAAAAAGTTCGGAGAATTAATGAGAGATTTTAGAAATGTTGTTTTTTTACTAATAATCGCAGTTTTTTTGTTACAAATGTTTGTTTTAAAGCAAGATGCTAAACTTGCAGAAGAGAAAAAACAGGTAAAATCAACTGTAGCACTAAGCACATTCTCACTTTACGATATAGCAAATAGCATCTCAGAAGGAACTATAGACCTTGTTATGATTTTACCTTTTGGGGTAGATGCACACAGTTTTGAGCCTACCCCAAAGTTAATGGCGAAGATTATGCAGAGCGATGTTGTTATCTATAGTGGAGCTGGACTTGAGCCGTGGACACACTCTTTTGAGTTTAAAAACAGAGTTATAGATATGAGTAAGCATGTAAAACTCTTAAATTCACAACACGGAAGCTGCAATCATGAAGAGCATCACCATGATGAAGCAGACCATCAACATGATGATGAACATAATGAAGAGATAGATCCGCACTATTGGTTAGATATCCAAAATATGATAACTGCTACAAAGATTATAAGCGAAGAGTTTTCGAAGCTGTCATCTGAAAATAAAGAGCTGTATGAAACAAATGCAAAAAATTATATCTCCGAGCTAGAAATGATAGATGCAAAGTATAAAGAGAGACTAGCATCTTGTAAAAAAGAGACCATCATAGTAAATCACAACGCTTTTTCTTATCTTAGTCAAAACTATGGTTTTAAGGTTGAGGCACTTAGTGGACTCTCTCCAGATGCGCAGCCAAATGCAAAAAATATGCTAAAACTAATAGAGCATATAAAAGAGCATGACTTAAGTGTTGTCTTTTTTGAGAGTTTTGTAAGTGATAAAGCGATGAAAAGTATAGCAGCTGAGGCGAAAGTAGAGGTCGATGTGCTTCAACCCTTAGGAAATATAACGCGCGATGAAGCAGAGAAAAAATCTAGCTACAAAGATATAATGCTACAAAACTTAGAAAAAATAACTAAAGCTCTTGAGTGCGAATGAAATTTTCATTACCAATCTTTGATGTAAAAAACCTATACTTTATAGTAGATAATCAAGAGATACTAAGCAATGTATCTTTTGAGATTTTCGCACAAGATTATATTGCCATTATCGGACCAAATGGTGGAGGCAAAACCACTCTTATAAGAATCTTGTTAGGACTTGAGAAGGAGACAAAAGGTGAAGTGCGAATATTTGGTAAGCGCATAAAAGATTTTAAAGAGTGGCACAAGATAGGTTATGTTCCACAAAGAGCAAGCCATGTAGATGCATCCTTTCCAGCTACAACAGAAGATGTTGTAAAAATGGGCAGAACTTCAAAGCGAAAACTCTTCTCAAAAGAGAGCGACGAAGATAGGATAAGAGTCGAAGATGCTATGCGAAAAATGGATGTTTACCATCTAAAAGACAAGATGATAGGCACACTCTCTGGCGGACAGAGACAGAGAGTTATGTGCGCTAGAGCCTTGGCATCTAGACCTGAGATTTTGATACTAGATGAGCCAAACACTGGTGTAGATGTCTCTTCTCAGCAGAGATTTTATGAACTACTACGAGAGCTAAATACAAAAGAGAAGATTACTATTGTCTTTATAACTCACGATATTGGCGTTATAGCTGATGATATCGCAAGGCTCTTTACCATCAACCAAAAAGCTGTTATATGTAACAATCCAAAAGAGGCTCTGAGCTGTGAAGAGATGAGCGAGCTTTACGGTATAGATGCACATCTTCTTCATAACCACAAGCACGAGCACTAATATGTTAGAGATATTTGAATATGAATTTATGCAGAGAGCTTTTTTAGCTGGAATGATTATCGCAGTTTTAGCATCCATCAGTGGCACTTTCATTGTTTTAAGACGTTACTCTATGATAAGTGAGACTCTCGCACACTCTGCCTTAGTTGGTGTTGCTGTTGGTCTAGTTGCTGGATATAATCCTCTTTGGATGGCTGTAATCATGGCAGTCATTTCAGCGTGGCTTATAGAGTATCTAAGATATAGTTTTGCGCTATATTCCGATGCAGTCCTGGCTATATTTTTGTCAGGCTCTCTTGCTATCGCTGTTATTATCGTCTCTTTAGGTGGTGCATTTAACAACTCGCTCTTCTCATACCTCTTTGGTTCTATACTCGCAGTTAGTGATGAGGATCTTATAACTATATTTACCTTTGGCATAGTCTGTCTTAGTGTTTTACTCATTTTTGCAAAAGAGTTTTACTTTATAGCTTATGATGAAGAGGTTGCAAAAACAAGTGGCATCAAAGTTAGACTCTTAAACTTCTTGTTAGTTAGCATCGTAGCCATCATTATAGCGCTCTCCATCAGAGTTGTTGGAAGTTTGCTTATTGGCGCTTTGATGGTTATTCCAACAGTCTCAGCGCTTCAGTACAGACAAGGTTTTGTAAAAACACTCCTAATATCTCTCTTTTTTGCCATCTTTAGCGTTGCATCTGGTATGACCCTGTCTTTTTATATGTCTTTGCCTTCAGGTGCTACGATAGTTCTCTCTGTTCTTGTGATTTTTATCATCTCTTTAGTAGCAAATAGACGATGAAAATAAGCTCAGAGTTTTCCAAAAATGCTCTACATTATGGCTCATACAATGTTATACAAAACAGAGTTATAAAGAGGCTTTTTGAAAAGTTAGACTATCAGCCTAGAAAGATTTTAGATTTGGGTTGTGGAAGTGGTGCAGTTTGTCGCAATATTGATTGGCAATATGATAGTTTTACGGGCGTTGATTTTGCTTTGGGGATGCTAGAGTTGCATCCAAAGTCTAAAAATATTGAGTGCATCTTTGGGGACTTTAATGATGCGAGTCTGTTTGAGAAGAGTTTAGAGAAAAACTATGAACACATATTTTCAGCATCAGCTCTTCAATGGGCAGATGATTTGGATAGACTCTTTTGTGAGTTAAAAAAGCTAGATGCAAGACTCTCTTTAGCCATCTTTAGCTCAAATACCTTTAAAACACTAAACAAAACAGCAAATCTAACTTCTATATTAAGAAGCACGCAAGAGATAGAAGAGCTTCAAAAAAAACATTTAGATGCAGAGATGGAAGTGGCCCAGTATAAGTTAGAGTTTGAATCCCCAAGAGATATGTTTAGATATATAAAAAAAAGTGGTGTGAGTGCATCTAGAAAAGTACTAAGCTATAAAGAGACTAAAAAACTAATGCAAGAGTATCCACTAAACTACTTAGAATTTGAAGTAGTCTTCATCTATATATAGAAAGCTTACTTCTCTTGAAGCACTATCTCTTTTTCTAAGTTGTAGAGTTCGTATCTTATATATTTGAAATTTTCACTAAGATTTGTATCATAGAGTTTAAAAAGTTCTTCTAAAACCCTGCAAGACTCCTCTGCTCGTTTAAAGTTTGCAATAATAATACTTTTAATATCATTGCGTTGTAATTCACTCTTAGTAGTTGGACGGAGTACATCTTTGATGCTATCTCTGTGTGAGAGAAGTCTATCTATCTCATCGATTTTTGATTTGTGGCGAAGTTGTTTTAATTTTAGGGAGAGTTCTTTGTTGTTATCTCGATATCGCATGATATCTTCAACAACTCGTATGCCCTCTTTGAGACGGTTGAGGTTTGCGTCACACACCCGAAAGAGTTCGGGTGAGAGAGATTTTTTAGTCATCTCTACCAAAGATGCCAAAGAGGTGAAGTAGTGCTGTAAAGATATTTAGAAAGTCTAAGTATAGAGCAATAGCTCCATCAATAGGTGTCTCATAAGAACCATTCATAATGTTTTGAGTGTCATATACAACTAAGATGCTAAACAAAAATACAACAGCACCAGAGATGATAACGCTCAGCATTGGGTTACCTAAAAACAGATTTACAATAGAAAATCCAATAACAACAAATAGAGCAATCATTAAAGGCTTGCCATAACTTGTAAAATCTTTTGTAGTCTTAATAGCATAAAAGCTCATAGCTCCAAAAACAACTGAAGTCATTGCAAAAGCATTACCGATAATTGTTCCACCACCACTCATACCAAGTGTTTGAGAGAGTAGAGGCGCTAACATAAGCCCCGTCATAAAGACAAATGAAAACATAACCAAAAGGTTTATCCCAGGCTTATGCTTTACAAAGTGAAGTCCGATAAGAAGTCCAATCTCTAAAATAAATAGAGGTATAAACCAAGCCGCAATAGTTCCAGCTAGTGGAACACCAACATAAGCACCAACTGCACCAGCCATCATAGATGCTGCAAATAGCTTATATGTTTCTTTAACAAAAGAGATGATTTGAGATTCACTTCTAGAAGCACTCTCATAAGAGTAAGAGTTACCTCTAGCGTAATCGCGATCATATAGTCCCATAATTTTTTCCTCAAAATATAGTTTGAGGAGAATTTTATATACAAAGAGTTAATGCATAGCAACAGCATTTTTATTTCCCTTATATAGTGTAAGGAAAAATTTAAAAAATCTGATAAAATCAAATGAAAATAAACATCAGGATATTTTCTTTTAAACTCTCTGCCACTTTAAGAAGCATTTAAGCTACATCCCCCTATAATTCCCATCCACAAACAGAGAGACCTTGTTTAAAAGGCCTAGAGAGACTTCGAGTTGAAGCTTTTGAAATTGTTTGAGATCATTGAAAACTAAGC
>JAQUFE010000015.1 GCA_028684815.1 Sulfurimonas sp. | reverse complement strand
CAAAAACAATGAACTCATAGTTGGCTCTTATGCAGAGGTAGAGATCGCTGGACTCAGCTATGATCGTGTTGCAAAAGTCCCTCAAAAAGCTCTTATCAAAACTCAAGATGCAACTGTTGTTTATGTTATAAAAGATGGAGTAGCATCTATGAAACCGATAAATAGCGTGCAGGTGCAAGACGGTATCGCTTATGTAGAAGATGGGATTGAAGAGGGTGAGATGATTGTTATAAACAATATCGCAAAGCTAAGACCAAACTCAAAAGTTACAATCCAAAAGGGTAACTAGATGTTTTCTAATTTTTTTATAAAGAGACCCGTTTTTGCATCTGTTATCTCGATACTTATCGTTTTGGCTGGTGTTATCGCTATGCGCTCTTTACCTATTGGAGAGTATCCTAGAGTTATTCCGCCACAGATTGTAGTGACCGCTTCTTATCAAGGTGCAAGTGCTGAGACTATCTCAAAGACTGTTGCAGCCCCTCTTGAAGAGCAGATAAATGGCGCTAAAGATATGATCTATATGAGCTCTATCGCTGCTGATAATGGCTCACTTAGTATAAGTATATTTTTTGAAGTTGGAACAGATCCTGATGACGCAAAGATAGATGTAAACAATCGTGTCCAAGCAGCTCTCTCAAGACTACCTGAACAGGTTCAAAGACAGGGTGTTAGAGTATATGAGCGTTCCCCTGATATGCTTCAAGTCATCATCTTAAGCTCTCCAAAACAGACTCGAGATGTTAGCTTTTTATCAAACTATGCTCTGTTAAATATAGTAGATGATTTAAAGAGGGTTAAGGGGATTGGTGATGTAGTTATCTATGGTGCCAAAGACTACTCAATGAGAGTCTGGATAGATCCTTCAAAACTTAAAAAATACTCTCTGACTGTTAGCGATTTAGTAAAATCAATAAGAGAACAAAATGAGCAATATGCTGCTGGAAAACTCTCCTCAAATCCGATCTCAAACAAAGAGATGTTTACCTACACCATAGAGACACCGCAAAGATTTAATGAACCATCACAATTCTCAGAGATTATCATAAAAGCCAATGAAGATGGAAGCTCACTAAAACTTAAAGATGTAGCGACGATAGAGCTTGGCTCTCAAAACTATGATAGAGAAAACAAGATTAATGGCTCTCCTGCAGTACCAGTTGCTATATTTTTACAAAGTGGCGCAAATGCCATAGAGACAGCAAGAGAGGTTCGTAAAGTCATAGAGGACATAAGTAAAGACTTCGTTGAAGATGTTACATATATCATCCCTTATGATATTACTGACTTTGTTGAGATATCGATAAATGAGGTTATTAAGACCTTTATAGAAGCCATCATCTTAGTAGCCCTTATCATATTTTTGTTTTTGCAAAATATTAGAGCTACGCTTATCCCTCTTTTAGCCGTTCCTGTATCTATCATTGGTGCTTTTGCTGGTATGTATGTGCTTGGCTTTAGTATCAACCTACTCACTCTTTTTGGGCTTGTTTTAGCCATCGGGATAGTTGTTGATGATGCAATTATTGTTATAGAAAATGTTGAGAGGCACATAAAAGAGGGGCTCACTCCAAGGGATGCTTCTATAAAAGCTATGCAAGAGGTATCTGGCGCTCTTATTGCCATCGTTTTAGTGCTCTCAGCTGTTTTTCTTCCAGTCGCATTTTTAGGAGGTCTTAGTGGAGAGATGTATAGACAGTTTGCCGTAACCATCGTTATCTCTCTGGCTATCTCAGGACTTGTAGCACTTACTCTTACACCTGCAATGTGTGCCCTACTCTTAAAGCCGACACATAAAGAGCCAAAATACTTTTTCAAATGGTTTAACAGCTTTTTTGAAGCTGCAACAAGAGGTTATTCAAACGCGCTAAAGCTAACTATCCGCTACGCTTTTTTAAGCATGCTACTTTTTGGCGGACTTCTCTATATAACATTTGACCTCTTTACAAGTCTAAAAACTGGACTCGTTCCAATCGAAGATAAAGGGACTGTTTTTGTATTTAGCTACAACCCTCCAGCATCGTCACTACAAAGAACAGAAGCTCTCGCTTCAGAGGTCTATGATATAGCTTCTAAAGATAGACAAAATATAAAAAATATTATTCAGTTTATCGGGATTGACTTTGCAACAGGTGCAAATAGAACAAATGCTGCAGCTACTATTTTAAAACTTCAACCTTGGGATGAGAGAGAAGGACCAACTCAAAGTGCAGCCTACATCGCTTCAAACATAAGTAAAAAACTCTCACAAACAAGTGATGGTTTCTCTTTTGGTATTGTTCCTCCTCCAATTAGAGGGATGGGAATATCTGGCGGATTTGAGATGTATGTTCAAAACAGAACAGGAGCTAGCCTACATGATTTACAAAAGTATGTAAATGAGATTATCCAAAAGGCAAATGCTAGACCAGAGTTAGAGGGGATGAGAACTACACTAAACACCTCTATTCCTAAATACAGCATAGAACTAGACACTGCAAAAGCAAAATCAAAAGGCGTAAATATTGATGAAATCTACCAAACACTAAATGCAACTTTTGGAAGTTTTTATGTAAATGATTTTAACCTCTTAGGTAGAACCTATATGGTAAACATGCAAGCTCAAGAGTCTTTTAGAAAAAACCCTGCAGATTTAGAGAAAATCTTTGTTAGAAGTGCAAAGGGAGAGATGATTCCTCTTAGCTCATTTGTAACACTAAAGCAAAGCTTTGGAGCTGATTTGGTAGAGAGATTTAACCTCTTTAACGCTGCAAAAGTCTCAGGTCAAGCAGCTTTAGGATACAGCTCAGGAGATGCCTTGAGGGTTATAGAAGAGGTCTCAAATGAGGTTCTTCCAGAGGGTTATAGCATAAGCTGGATAGGCACAGCATATCAAGAGAAGCAGATAACAAGTGCTGGAAACCTAGCATTTATCTTTGGCATCATCTTCTTGTACCTAATACTTGCGGCTCAATATGAGAGATGGCTTATGCCAATAGCAGTTATCCTCTCTGTTCCCTTTGCTATTCTTGGAGCCGCTATTGCCAACCATTTAAGAGGTCTTGAGAATGATATCTACTTCCAGATAGGGATACTTGTTTTAGCGGGGCTTAGTGCTAAAAATGCTATCTTGATAGTTGAGTTTGCAATGCAAAAAAGAAAGCAAGGGATGAAGCTAGTTGATGCTGTGCTTGACGCTGCTAAAGTTCGTTTGCGTCCGATTATCATGACCTCTTTAGCCTTTACTATAGGTGTTATTCCTTTAGCGATAAGCAGTGGTGCAGGAGCAGCGAGCCGTCACTCCATAGGAACAGGAGTTATCGGTGGGATGCTAGCAGCAACATTTCTAGCAATACTCTTTATCCCTCTTTTTTATATCTTAGTCTCAAAGATAAGAGACAAAGTACAAGAAAAAGATATCAAAGACTAATGCCACACTCCCTCTAGGGAGTAGCCACAATGTGGGCACTTACCATCTCCGTCAAGCTCATTTGTTACACATTGTCCAATATTACCACTTCTATCAATAACTCTATTTTTACAACTTGGGCAATAGGTAGATTCATAATCCCCATTATCAACATTGCCGATATAGAGATATTTCAACCCCTCTTCTTGACCAATCTTGTAAGCACGAAGTAGAGTTGATTCTGGAGTTCGAGGAACATCTAGCATCTTATAGGTTGGATGAAATGCTGAGAGATGCCACGGTATAGATCTATCAAGACTTGCTATAAACTTTGCTATATCTCTTATCTCCTCATCAGAATCATTTTTACCAGGAATAAGAAGCGTTGTTATCTCTATCCAAATCCCTTTTTCATGAGCATACTTTACCGCTTCAAGTACAGGCTTTAGCCTTGCACCGCAAATCTCTTGGTAAAATTCATCCCTAAAAGCTTTAATATCTATGTTCATCCCATCCAGATAAGGCTCAAGCAAATCTATAGCTTTTTTTGTCTCATAGCCACTTGTGACATAGATGTTTTTTATGCCTTTTGCGTGTGCAAGTTTTGCGGTGTCATAGGTATATTCAAAAAACACTATCGGCTCATTATAGGTATAGGCGATAGACTCACAACCATGCTCAAGCGCCGCTTCTACAATTTTTTGTGGCGGAAATTCACGACCTGCTATCTTGTGAGGAGGCTCTTTTGGAGATTGTGATATATCGAAGTTTTGACAAAATTGACAGGAGAGATTACATCCTACTGTTCCTACTGAGAAGACTCTACTCTTTGGCAAAAAGTGAAACATCGGCTTTTTCTCTACTGGGTCAATATTTACCGCAGCAGCTAGTCCATAAACCAGAAGTTTCAGCTCGCCATCTTCAACCTTTCTCACCCCACAGATGCCATACTCACCCTCATCAAGCTTACACACATGTGCACACGCTTGACACAAAATTTTCCCACTAGAGAGTTTTTTACTAAGCCATGCTGTTTGTGACATTTTTTGCTCCTTAATTTTATAAAATGAAACTTAAGCTTATCAATAAATTAGCGGAACGAAGGTAAAACCGTAGTGCTCGTTAGATTCAAAGCTTCCGTCCTCTTTTTTTGTAATCTCAAAAATAGAACTTTTGATAGGGATAATTAATTTTGCACTAGGTTTCAACTGCTCTATCAACTCATGTGGGAGCTCATCCGCAGCGGCAGAGACTAAGATGCGGTCAAATTTCTCTGTAGGGATGCCAAGCTCATCCCCAGCTTCGACTATCTTAGCATTTTTAAATTTGTATTTTTTTAGATTAGCGCTTCCAAACTCTACAAGCTCTCTAACTCTCTCAACTCCAACAACAGAACCACTACCACCTACAATATAAGCCAAAAGCGCCGTTGTCCATCCAGAGCCGCTTCCTATATCTAAAATATTGTCCGCCTCATTTGGCGAGAGCATCTCAAGCATCATAGCCACAGTTCTAGGTTGAGAGATTGTCTGCTTGTTGCCTATGCCAAGAGGATAATCCTCATAAATATTTTCAGAGTTTCTATCGACTACAAAATCAGCTCTGTCAATATTTCTAAAAGCTTCTATAATCCTGCTTGAACGAAGTACACCAACATCTATAAGATAATCAACCATGTTGTTATTAGCTTCTTTAAAATCCCTCTCAATCATATTTTCTCCTTAAAAATAGTAAAAAATATTTTAAGCAACCATCCCCAAAGCAATATACAAAACAAAATTAAATAAGAAAACTGATATCTTACAGCTCCTATTTAAGCCCTTTTATTGTATCTGCAGTTGACTGATACTCTTTGGGAACTCTTTGTGTAATGGTGCCATCGGGTAGTTGAAAAAATATTTGATTATTTTTGCTATAGACATTAGCTATACCATTTTCTAAGCTATTTTTTTGTGCTTCTCTTGCAGATTCAATTGCGATTTTAATAAATTTTTTATCCAATTCAGTCACTGTTTACTCCTTTTAATAAAGTTTGAAACATCAATTCATCTATTATATCTTTATTCGTAGCGATAAGCTCAAATTTATCATCACCATTAAAAAACACCATCCAATTATCAACTAAATCTTTGTATGTGTTGTAAAATAGGCTTCTGCTTCTATGGTATCTTCTAACAATATCCTCTACGGGCACACTATGTCCGCCGTTTAAGACTCTATTTTGAACTCTATAAATATTTTCATTTTCTGTTCCCAAAAATAAATAAAACAGACTTACTTCAAAACCTTTCTTTTTAGCCTCTTGAATTACTTTTATCAAATATTTACCAGATAGTGTAGTTTCAATAATAAAACTATCATCACTATTTAATGAAAATGCCAACTCTTTAAAAAACTCTTTTCCAGCTCTGATTTTATATTTTTGAATATCTTTAGGATCATATTTTTTAGCTATCTCATCTGCATTAATGAACTTGATATTTTCCAATTCAGAAAAACTCATTGCAAAAGTTGTCTTTCCACTTCCATTTGCCCCTGCTATTATGTAAAGAATTTTTCTTTGCAAAACAGACTCCTTTTTCCCTCTTGTCTTGAAAGTTATTATACCAAACCCATAAATATTTTACGCAATAATTCGTAAAACGATATATGGCACAAGATTAAAAAAGAAAACAGTTAGCTTCCAAAATCCCATCGCTCCGTAGTGAATAGAGTCAAATGTTTCGTATGATATTTTAAACCATCTGTTATGTAAATTATAGATAGATTCATAAGCCACTACAAACATGGCAAACCATATCAGAAGTATAGAAATGTTTATAAGAGAGCACCAGAGTAAGAATGATTGTAAAAGTATTAAATCCATTTTTTATCCTTGCATAACAAGTTAATTGATGATGGAACTATTGTATAGATATATTTCTTAAGAGTGACTTGAAGGTGCTAATAGTGAGTGATGGGCAGAAAGGGATAAGATGCCAGTTGTGTCTAAATTGGTACAAATTTTAAAGCTTTTTAGTATTTTCAACTAATTTAATTCTTAAAACCTCGCAAAATAGGGCTTCACAACGCTTCTGGTGGACAGTGTGAGATTCGAACTCACGGTAGGTTACCCTACACTACCTTTCCAAGGTAGCGGATTCGGCCACTCTCCCAACTGTCCATTTTTTAGAGAGTGTGATTTTACCTTTTTGTTACTAAATCTACTCTAAAGAGTTATGTTTTTACAACTCCCTCTTAGTAAACCCAAAGCTAGAAATAAGCTAAAGCATAGTAACTGTGATGTAAAATTAGCAAAAGTATATTTTGGAGTACAAATGCTAGACAATTTTTCAATTCTTGCTGTAGATGATGAGCCTTTTAATCTTGACTTGATAGAAGCTGCATTTTTAGAGTACACAAATGTCAAAATCACAAACGCTGTAAATGCAAAAGAGGCGCTTGAGCTCTTAGAGCAACAGAAGTTTGATGTAGTTCTCTTAGATATATGTATGCCGTCCATGGACGGGATAGAAGCTCTAAAGATAATCAAACAAAATCCAAAACTAAAACTACTTCCTATACTTATGGTAACTGCAAACACAGAAAGAGAGAGCGAAGCGCTAAGGCTAGGTGCAAGTGATTTTATAGGTAAGCCTTACGACATAGAAGTGCTATGTGCAAGGACTCTAAACTATGCAAAATTAAACCGCTACCATGAGCAGATAATAAACCAAACCGAGATATTAGAAAAGCAGGTACAGCTCAGAACGGCAGAGCTTCAAAAAGCGCTAACCCTCTCAAAAGAGACTGAGTATGAAATCTCCTTTAGACTCGGTCGTGCTAGTGAGTTTAGAGACTTAGAAACTGGTGGGCATATTAAAAGAATGAGCCACTATTCTGAACTCTTAGCAAGACTCTACGGCTTAGACAAAGAAGAGTGTGAGCTTGTATTATATGCTGCACCACTCCACGATATTGGCAAAGTTGGCATTCCTGATAAAATTTTACTAAAGCCTGGTAGATTTGAGCCTCACGAGTTTGAAGTCATGAAGCAGCACTCTGTTATTGGGGCTAAGATATTAGATGGCGCTGAGAGATTTCCTGTTATTAATGCAGGTCGCATCATTGCCCTGCAACATCATGAAAAATGGAATGGTTCTGGTTATCCAAGTGGGCTAAGTGGCAAAGATATTCATTTATATGCGAGAATTATCGCTATCGCCGATGTTTTTGATGCACTAAGCTCAAAGAGATGCTACAAAGAAGCAATGCCTCTTGATAAAGTTTTAAACATTATGAAACAAGATTCAGGCACTCACTTTGATCCACTTCTCATAACACTTTTTTTAAATAACTTAGATGAATTTTTAAAAATCAAAGAGATGTACCTAGACGAAGAGCTTACCGACTGTGATATAAAACCTTTAGAGCAAAGACAATGAAGATACTCTTCGTAGATGACAATGAACTAAACAGAATGGTTTTAAATGATATGGTCGAGATACTTTTTGAAGGTGTAAGCATCGAGACTTATGAGAGTGCAAAAGATCTCTTTGAGCTTGATATTTCAAGTTATGGTTTAATTTTAAGTGATATTGATATGCCTGAGATAAATGGTTTTGAGCTTCACGATATCTTAAGAAAAAGGTACAACTACACAAAACCCATTATAGCTGTCACTGCACTTGCAGTCTCTGGAGATAGAGAGAAGATGCTAATGCACGGATTTGATGACTACATATCTAAGCCCATAGATATGAATGAACTTGAGAGTACTCTGCAAAAATACATTTAAGGCATACAAAATGACACAAGCACAAATAGATGAGTTGTTGGCTAACTTCCTAATCTCTAAAGAAGACCTTGAATCAAGAGCTATTTTTCATGAGTTTGCTCACTCTATCTCTTCTATCGTTGTTGATGATTTTGTTAAAAATTATCTACTAAACAATCCCAAACTCTCCATCTACTTAGCTCACGCAGATGTTAACAGACTTGTAAAAAATATGAAGGAGTTTGTTGCTTTTGTACTAACTGCCCCTATAGATGAGTCCTATATAGATAGAATCCACTTCATTGGCTCCATCCACTTCTCCATAAAACTAGACCCCGCAAAAGTCACCCATGGATTTTTAGCCATAAATGAGGTTTTAAAAAAGCTAGCAAAGGTAAATGAGTTTGTAGATCATCATAAATGTCTTATCAAAAAAATACTTAGATTTGTAGAGCATATAATGAATGATGGCTACTATATACAAAAAAACAAAATCTACACCGACTCCATTCAGAATCTAAAAGGCTTTAATGCACAAAATGAGCTCTATGTAGGCTTTGAGTATCACAAACAAAATATGAAGAAGATAGATGCCGCACAAGATGCACAAGATGCTATAAAAAATACTCTAAAGATTCAAGAAGACCCAAAAAAATGTGCCTTTGGGAAGATTTTGGATGTTTTAAAAAGTGATGAAAAGTATGAGTATATCTTAGGCAACGAGCTACCATACGCTGCATCTCTGCATGAGAGTTGGCATCAAGAGTTTGTAGATTTTAAAAAAGCAGCACAAGAAGATAATAAAACTCAGATGCAAAGCCATAAAAACAATATCTCAAACATCACAAAAGAGTTAAAAACAGTACTAGACAAATCACTGCATGATTCCATAAAAGATGGGCATATAGCTTTAAATGCAGGTATCAAATCTATGAAAAACATTACTGAACTTTTTCATAAAAAAGAGTATTTTGATAATTTTGACAAGATGTTTAAAAGTGTTTTACAAAAAACCTTCCTTGAGTTCCAATGGGCAATAGATGATATTTACCTAGACCATCACACACAAGCAGATGATAGCTATAACATTGTAAAGATGCTAAGGCACTCTGCTAAAAATATCTATTTGGGAGTAAGACTAAAATCAGACTGCACAAATGACTATGTTTATGAGATGCTAAGCATTCTCATAGAAGTTTTAGATCTTCACTTCTGTGCAAAAGAGAGAGAGTCTTCACTTATTACTTTTGCCGATAAAGCCGAAAATGCTAACAAATCAAAAGATATATTTTTAGCAAATATGTCGCATGAACTGAGAACTCCGTTAAATGCAATAACAGGTTTTTCACAAATCATTATGATGAAAAAAGATACACCTGAAAATATAAAGGACTATGTGGGCAAGATTCATATAGCTGGTAAAAACTTACTAGACCTTGTAAACACTATTTTAGACTTTGCAAAACTAGAAGCTGGAAAGATGCAGTTTAATCCTAAACTTAGCAATATCTCTAGTGTTATAAGTGAAGTCTCAACTCTAGTACAGCCTCTAGCGCAAGAAAAAAGCATCAACCTTAAGATGCCAAAAATCATCTCGCTAAACCTCTACATAGATGCAAAGCTTTTCAAACAAGTCCTTATAAACCTACTAACAAATGCTATAAAGTTTACTAACAATGGCGGAGATGTTAGTCTCAATATTACCTACGATGCGAGTAAACAGATGTATGAGTTTGAAGTAAAAGATAACGGCATAGGTTTGTCCACGGAATCTATAGCTAAACTATTTCAAGCTTTTTCTCAGATAGATGGCGATTACCAAAAGCTCCAACAAGGAACAGGTCTTGGTCTTATGATATCCAAAAAAATAATCGAAGAGTTGCATAAGGGTAATATATGGGTTGAGAGTAAGCTAGGCGAGGGAAGTAGTTTCTTTGTGAACATGCCAACGCCAATGATGGAATCACACACATATAGCATAAACGAAGCTCCTAAAGATGCAAGGGTTGCACTTATAGTCGAAGACTCAGTGAGCTACCAAAAGATTCTCGCTGAGCATCTTAGAAGTAGCGTAAACCTCACCTTTACAGATAGTGTAAACAAAGCCAAAAGCCTACTTTTAAACAACAAGTATGACTTTTTGATTTTAGATTTTTTTCTTACAGATGGCATCAGCTCAGAAGTTTTAGAGTTTATGGACGAGGAGTCCATTGAGATTCCTACTATTGTTATCTCAGCCGAAGATGAAATAACTATCTCTTCATCTCTCTCAGGCTCTACGAACTTAGAGGGCATCTTAAATAAAAGCAACATTAGTCACATCTGTGCATCTATAAAGGGCGAGGCTTTTAGTGAATAGTTTTTTTAAAAAGATATTTAAAGACATCTTAGTAATTCCCATCATCATAACAGCCGCTGTTATGCTTTTAGGAATCTTATATCTAGTCCCTCATCTCTCAAAAGAGCAAGAGAAAGAAAATGCATTTTTTGAGGCTCAAAGATTTGCTGAGTATATACGGATTTTTAGAGCCTACTACACTGATGATATACTCACCAAAATCAAAGATCATAGTGATTTGAAGATAGATTTTGATCATAAAGATAAAAATGACACTATACCTCTTCCTGCTACTGTTATGCATGACTTAGCTAAGCTTTTCACTTCAAAGGTAGATATGCGTGTAGAACTCTATAGCGCATATCCTTTTGCAAACAGAGCTAAAAGAGAATTGGATGAGTTTCAAAAAGAGTCTTTAAGGTCTATATTAGAACATCCTAATGAGCCATACGCTAGAGAAGATTTTGTTGATGGCAGGCTTATGTTTAGGGCTGCTTTTGCTGACTTTATGTCTGAGAAGGCTTGTGTTGAGTGTCATAACACTCGCGCTGATACCCCAAAAAACGATTGGAAGATTGGAGATGCTAGAGGTGTTATAGAAGTTACCCTACCGCTCTCTAGCTCCCAAAAATCTGGGCAAACACTAACTACAAATATTATTTTATTTATCTTGCTAAACTTCATAATTTTAACTATTTACTACTTTTTAGTTAGCTTCTTTAAAAACAAAAAACTCCAAAACACACATACAAATCTGCAAGAGAAATATAGCTATAAAAATAAGCTGCTCTCAGAGTATAAAAGAGCTGTTGATTTGGGTGCTATCGTAAGTAAGGCGGACAAAAAAGGAAAGATAACTTATGTAAATGATGCTTTTATTGAGATATCTGGTTATGACGAGGATGAACTACTTGGGAAGTCTCACTCTATTGTTAAGCACGAAGATACTCCAAAAGAGGTTTTTAAAGATTTGTGGAAGACAATACTAAGTAAACAAGTTTGGCAAGGAGATATCAAAAACAGAGCAAAAGATGGAAGAATCTACTATGTTTTTGCAACAATTGTGCCTATCTTAAATGACAAAGATGAGATAGAGGAGTTTTTATCCATCCGTTATGACACAACAAATCTACATATTGCGATAGATGAAGCTAACAGAGCTGAGAAATCTAAGGGACGATTTTTAGCAAATATGTCACATGAACTTAGAACTCCACTAAATGCAATTATAGGTTTTTCTCAAATTTTACTAAGACGAGACACCCTAGATGATAAAAACAAAGAGTATGTAAAAAAGATACATATCTCAGGTGAGAATCTTTTAACTCTAGTAAACTCCATACTTGACTTCTCTAAGATGGATGAAAATAAGATGCTAGCTCATCCAAGTGATATAAAGATAAAAGAAACATTTTTAGAGGCCATTGTGATGTGTGAAGCACAGATGCTAGAGAAGTCCATCACTCTAAATATGTTTGAAATAGATGAAGATGCAACTATCTTTGCTGATAAACAACTATTAAAACAAGCACTCATCAACATCATCTCAAATGCTGTAAAATTCTCTAAAGAAGATAGCGCTATAGATATAACGCACAAGATGCAAGGAAGTAAACATATTTTTGGTATTTGTGACTATGGAGAAGGAATGGACAAAGAAGATGTAGATGCACTTTTTACGCCATTTAAACAGGGTAAAAATGCCCAAACTAATGTGATAAAAGGAACAGGACTAGGACTCGCTATCACACATAAAATCGTAACAGAGCTTCATAGAGGAGAAATCTCAGTTGAGAGCGAGCTAGGAGTTGGAACCTGCTTTTACATATCGCTCTAGTTTTAAGATGTTTTATGTGTAGCAATCCTACAAATAAGAGTAGAGAGCTACTAGCTTAAAAGATCGCTATAGTCATATTTTGAAGTGTCAAGATAGTGCTTTTTGCCAATGGTTTGGAATCTTTCATCATCTTCTTTAGCTGCTCTTTTAAACTTTTGTTTGAGTTTTTTAAGCTTTTTTTCACTAAAGCTACTCTCTTTGAGGTAGCTTTTTAAAGAGATAAGGCTTGAACTTTCTTCATCAACTTCTAGCTCTGCTTCTACAAGCTCTTCACTCTCTATAATTAGCTCTTCTTTTAAAGTGTTTTGTAAAAATTTAGATGAAATTGCATTGAGTATATTTTTTAACTGCTCATCTTTATCTTTGTAAATCTTCTCTATCCTGACTCTCTCATCTATTAGCATCTGCTCTTTTTGCTCTCTTAGGGATTTTGTCTCACCCTCAAGTCTATCGACTTTTTGTCTAAGTCTCTCGTTTTGGTCTTCTAGTAACTTATAGTACTTATCATCATTTTGTTGTGTTATTCTTTTGTTAGTATGTCTGGGTGTTTGTTTTGCCGTTTGTTTGTTAGCCGCATCTGAGTCTAGCAAGACATACTTTACGCCATCTTCTACCACGCTCTCTAGTGAACCTCTTCTTATACGGTTATGTATCGCCTCTTTTGAAATCCCTAGTTTTGTGGCGGCATCTGCTACACTCATCTTTGACATAACTTCTTCCTTATCTCATATTTTCAAACACTAAAGGAGCTTCCCACTCTTGTGATCGAATCTCACTTATAACTTTTTGCAACTCATCAAGGCTTTTACCTTTAACTCTGATGGCATCTCCTTCTATCTGAGCATTTACCTTGAGTTTTAGCTTTTTTATCTCAGCGGTTATCTTTTTTGCCTCTTTTGACTCTATATAGTCAACTATTTTAAAAGTCATTTTGCGGTTATTGCCTGAAGAGTCTTCAGTCTTTAGCTCTTCTAAAACCTTTGATGAGAGGTCTTGCCTTAAGAGTTTCGCTATAACTATATCTTTTAGAGCGTCAAGTTTGTTATCACTTGATGCTATAAGAACAAGTAGTTTATCTTTTTCTCTGTAGTTAATTTCATAAGACGTGCCTTTGAAATCATAACGGTTAGCAACCTCTTTATCCGCCATATTTATAGCGTTTTTGAAGTTTTGCATATCTATCTTTGCACTTATATCAAATGAGTATTCTTTTGCCATCATAAGCCTTTTTAAAAAATAATAACACTTATTATAACATAACGAGACTATGTTATAAAAGTTTTATAGTTTTATAAGTAAATACTATATTCGTATGATATATTTTAAACATGTATTCAAATTACTCAAATAAGTTAAAAAATAGATATCTATTGCTAATTGGGTTTATCTTTTTTTTAGCACTCATCTCTAGGGGTTACTATGATGTGAAACACCATCGCTCGATGATTGATGTACAGATGCAAGAACTTCATAAAAATACTCTCTTGCAGTACAAAAACCTTATCTCAAACCTAGAAGAGAAATATACCTCTGTGGGGTTTGCATTTACAAATATGCAAGATATTTATGAGCCCATAAAGCACAGAGATAGGAAACTGCTATATAACAAACTTGAAAAAAACTACTTAAAATTGCAAGAGTTTAACTCAAATCTTCATATTATGCATCTACATGACACGCTAAATATATCTATACTTAGGATGCATAAACCTGCGAGTTATGATGATGATTTAACAGATATTCGTCCCATAATTAAGCAAACAAACATAGATAAAAAAGTTCATTTTGGGTTTGAAACTGGTAAAAATGGTATAAACTATCGCATCTCTCTTCCCTTTATAACTAGAGATGATGAACATTTAGGCGTTATAGAGTTTGGTATAAGGCCTCTATACTTTGCATCTTGTATGAGTTCATTACTCGGTGCCGAGGCGCAGGTTTTAGTGAAAACTTCTAGTTTAGAGCATCTTCAAACTCAAACAGATTATGAGGAGTTAGGAGAATTTTCTATTATTTCTAAAAACTATTTTTTTAACAAGCTAAAAGAGAGTGTTGACCTTGATAAACAGTCGCAGATAGTAGAGATTGAAGATAGGACTTATATTCTCTTTAATGACTTATGTCTTGATGATTACAAAGGCGAGATGTTAGCCAAAATATTAATTGCAAAAGACATTACGCAAAAGGTTATAGAAAACAGAGACTCTATCATCTTAGTAAATATCTTAAACTTTCTTATACTTTTAGTATGTTTCATCCTGATATATATCATCTTTACAAAATACTCAAACAGTCTCAAAAAAGATCACAGTAACATTAGTAAACTAGAAGTAGAAGTTGAGACAGATACACTAACAGGCATAAATAACAGAGCTTCGTTAAATAATTTCTTACAAAAAAGAGTAACTATCCCAAATGAATACGCTCTCATCTTTTTTGATATAGGTCACTTTAAAAAGATAAATGACACTTATGGTCACGATACCGGAGATGCAATACTAAAAGAGCTAACAAGCATTATAAAAAAAGATTTGAGAGCTGATGACCTTTTTGCTAGATGGGGTGGTGAAGAGTTTGCTATAGTTTTAAGAACGCGAAACCTTGAAAATGCAGTCAAAATAACACAAAAAATAAAAGAGAAGACCTGCTCTAACCTTTTTTGTAAAAACATAAAATTAACTTGTAGCTTTGGCGTAACCATGATAGATGAACCCCACAAGATGGATGAAGTCTTTAAACGAGCAGATGAGCTTCTCTATGAGGCAAAAGATGCAGGAAGAGACTGCATCAGATACGCTTAAAAACTAGGACTTCCATCAAACGAAGCTCCTCCAAATGAACCAAATGAAGTTGCAAAACTAGGATCACTATATCCTGATGCAACACTTCTTATGCGGAGTTTTTCTATATCTGTTTTACTAGATATTCCTTGCGGACAAACAAGTGTGCACTCATTACAAAGAGTACAATCCCAAACACCGTTAGTTTGGATAGCGTCTATCTTACTTTGTGGCTCACTCTCTCTTTTATCACTAATATATTTCCAAACGCGAGTTAGTGCAAAGGGTCCTAAAAATTCATCATTTACCGCATAAACTGGGCAAACACTATAGCAAGAACCACACAAGATGCAGTCGCTTTGAAGTTCATTTAGCATCTGATTTTCTTGGCTTAGTCTTACACCTTTTTTTATAGAGCTTTGCCACGCTTTTGCTTTTGCATTAAACTCATAAGCTCTGTCCATATCTACAACCAAGTCACGAATAAGAGGTGAGTTTTTCATAGGCTCTACAAAGTCGCCATCTTTTACTTTATAAGCACAGGCTAAAACCTCTCTGCCATTTACTCTCATAGAACAACTACCACAGATGCTGCTTCTACAGCCACTTGAGTATGAAAGCGTTGCATCTTGCTTTGTCTTTATCTCATTTAAAACCTCTAAGAGCGTAGCATCACTAAGGCTTACTTCATACTCGATATCTTCCTTTTGAGTTACTTCTTTGCCCATATATCTGGCTATTTTAATCTTCATCTCTTACTCCGCAAAGTCTGTAAAAAGCGTACCATTTTCTTCGTATGCAATGGTGTGAGCTTTGTACTTTTCATCATTTTGTTCTAGCATATCACTTCTATAGTGCGCACCTCTACTCTCTTTTCTCTCAATTGCACACACTAAAACACTCTCACAAAGTTCGATCATATTTACAAACTCTAAAAACTCCACTAAGTTAGTGTTATAGATTTTAGATCTATCTTTTGGACCCATCATTGGCATCTCTTTTTGGATTTTATAAACTGCATCTAGAGCCTCTTTTAAACCCTTAGCATCTCTTGAGATGCCAACATTATTATAAAAAACATCTCCAATAAACTCTCTTTTTTCATAAAAACCTATCTCATTTGAAAACTCTTTTACTCTCTTTAAAAACTCTTCATCTCTCTTTACTTGCTCTTTTGTTTCTATGGTTTTATCAAATATTTTTGCATACTTTGCGGCATTTACTCCAGCCTGCTTTCCAAACACAACAAGCTCTAAAAGAGAGTTTCCACCTAGTCTGTTTGCACCGTGAACTCTGTGGTTTGCGCACTCTCCAACAGCAAAAAGTCCTTCTATGTTTGTTTGTGAATTTTTATCTACTTCTATGCCACCCATAGTGTAGTGTGCAACTGATTTTATAGGAATAATCTCATAAACTGGGTCTATATTTTCATAGAGTTTTGCAAGCTTTCTCTCTTGTGGAAGCTCTCTATCTATAAACTCTTCACCTAAGTGACGAATGTCTAAAAAGACACCCTCGCCCTTTTGAATCTCCTCGTTTATGGCACGAGCCACCTCATCACGAGGTGCCAACTCATTGGTAAATCTCTCGCCTTTTGAGTTTAAAAGATAGCCCCCAGCTCCCCTTGCACTCTCTGAGATTAGGATGGATGAGCCTTTTAGAGCAGTTGGATGAAACTGAACAAACTCCATATCACTAAGTCTCGCTCCAGCTCTAAGGCACGCGGCTTGGCCATCTCCAGTTGAACTTGTTGAGTTTGTGGAGTGTTTGTCATAGATGCGAGAGTAGCCACCAGTTGCTACTATTACAGCTGCGGCTTCGTAACTCTCAACTTCTCCACTTCTTATATTTAAAAAAGTAGCACCACCTATATATGCATCTGAGCTTGTCGGTTTATGCGTTACAAGATTTAGAAGATATCTCTCACTTAGCATCTCGATGCCAAGAGCGTTGCATCTATCATAAAGAGTGTGCAAGATTTTGAGTCCTGTATAGTCCTTAGCATAGCAAGCTCTTGGAGCTGAAGCGCCTCCTAGAGTTCTTTGAGCTATCTTTGCATCTTTTGTCCTTGAGAAACATACTCCGATGCTATCAAGCCACTCAACTGCATCTGGCGCGCTCTCACATAGATGCCTAACCGCATCTTCATTTGCAATGCCGTGAGCTGACTTTAGAGTGTTTTGTACATGCGCTTCTACACTATCATCGCTTGCATTTCCCAAAGCTGCATTTATACCGCCTTGAGCCATACAGGTCTGGCTTCTTGTTGGATACTCTTTTGTTATAACTCTAACCTTAGCACCACTCTCGTGAGCGTTTATTGCAGCTACTAAACCTGCCCCACCTGCTCCTATTATTAAAACATCACTTCGCATAGTTATCCTCTACTTCTAGCTTTATTGTAAAGAGAGCACCACCTCTTACATTTTTTACGCTAATAATTCCATCATGATACTCTTCTATGATCTGCTTTGACATATAGAGCCCCAAACCTGTACCGTTTTTCTCTAATTTCGTAGAGAAGTATGGATCAAAAATACTCTCAATAATAGTCTCATCAATCCCCAAAGCATTATCACTAATCTCTAAAACTACAACTCCATTTTCATCATAACTCTTTAGCTTAATCTGAGCATCTTTGATACGCTTTTCTATCAACTGGTCTTTTGCGTTATTTAAAAGATTTAGTATAACTTGCATAAACTCATTTTCATGAAGCCTTACTGTTGCATCTGAGTGTAAGCTCATACTTATGCTTATGTTGTTTGCATCCATATTGTCTTCTACAAGGCTACAAGCTTTCATAACAACTTCATCAAGCTTTCGTATCTCTGCTCTTTTGTTTGGCTTATAAAAGTCACTAAAATTTGAGATAGTTTGACTTAGATTTTGAGTATTTGCCGCTATTTTATCTAGCTTTTGGTGAACAAACTCTATAAACTCCTCTCTTTGTTGCTTATCGCTAAGGTCAAATCTCTCAAGCTCTATCGCCATCCTAATCGCAATTTGCATCGAAGATATAGAACTAAGTGGTTGCTTCCACTGATGTGCTATCATACTTAGCATCTCTCCCATTTGAGCCAAACGAGATTGATGCAGCAGATAGGCATCTTTTTTCAAAACATCATTAACTGCGTCAGCCACCTTTGTCTCTAATGATTTATTTAGTCTTACAAGTTGACTTTGGAGTGTGTGGAGTTCCTTGTTTTTTCTCTTAAGCAGATGGTGTCTATATGCAAATATCAAGGCTATGGCAAAAGTAATTAGCAAGATATTTTTGAGATAAGAGTGGTCTGGTGTTGTTGTGTAGTTTATAGATACCCAGTCATTTAAAACCCTCTGTATATCTTTTAGCTTTAACTCATTTGCAATCTTTTGAAATATACTAAGGAGTACTTCATCACCTTTTTTAACTCCAAAACTAATCTTAATTTCCTCTTCAAACTGCCCAGATATTTTAAGATTTGACTTTGAGTTGTTTTGCATGTAGTAAGCTGCTGCCATCATGGCATCTATATGACCATAATATTTGCCACTTTGCACACCCATAAAACCCTCTTTTCTTGTAGGTACTATATGAAGTTTTAACTCTGGATATTTTTTTCTTATGCTCTCTATAAAGGAGTAACCCTCTGCTACACTAAACTCTTTATCAAAGACGCTATGGATATCTAAGATATAATTTTTCCTATCATCAGTTATGATGACCATCGAGTCCATAAAATAAGGAGTCGTAAAATCTAAATACTCTCTCCTTGACTCTGTGTTTTCTACTATTGGTAAAAAATCACATTTGCCCTCTTTAGCTAAAGAGAGTGTCTCTTGCCATGATTTAGTTTTCATAAGCTTAAAGTTTATCGGAACACTCTCTGATATGATGTCTAAAACGCCAGAACCAATACCCTCTACTTCACCATCTTTAATAGCACTATATGGCAAAAATGAAGGTATCGTGCAGAGAGTTATTTCTTTTTTATCTCTTAGATAGGCATATTCACTCGCACTTAAGGTATTTGAGTTTTTGTTAAAGATAAACTCATCCATATCTATCCTATCTTTAGCAAGTCCAAGAATTTTATATATATCATATATCCGAGTAACTCTCTCCTCACTTATCTCACCAAATTTAACACCATCTACGAAAGCTAGTTTTCTTAGCTCATTTGCCTCATATCTTAGTGCCTCTATACTTTTGTTTGAGCTGTTGTACTTTTCATGCACTAACTTTATACTCTCTTCTATATTTTCAAAGGCATATCTCCAACCCTTAAGTGAGGCATCTATAAATTTTTCTAATCTTTTAGGGTTTTCATCTAGCTCTTTTTGGGATGTAAAGAGTATGTCACTATAGAAGTCAAAACCCTCATCTTTTGGGGAAAAAATTCTATAAGGGATGTTTTTTTCTTGTAAGTTATATGTCTCATTTGTTGTATATCCAGCATATAAGTCAACCTTAGCATCTAGAAGATCGTTAAAGTTAAAACTATGTTCTAGTATCACAATATCTTTCTCTTTAATCCCACTTGACATTATCATAGCACGGATGGAAGCTGCATCAGAAGCATCCCTAGTTAGCATGATTTTTTTGCCTTTAAAGTCTTTTATACTCTTGATATTTGTTATATCAGTGCCAATTAGTGCAAAGGGGGAAGATTGAAATATTGCTAAGAGTAAGACTACCTTTTCGCCATCAGAGCGAGATCTTATAAGGCTTGAGCGTCCGATGCCATAAGTAGCTCTAGAGCTCATAACCTCATTTACAGTATTCATCTTTTTTCTAAATTTTTTTATCTCTACATCAAGCCCTGCTTCTTTATAAAAGCCCTTCTCTTTTGCCATATAGTAGCCTGCAAACTGAAACTGATCAACCCACATAAGTTGAAGTGATACTTTATCCATCGGTTTGGTAGTGGCAAATAAAAGAGTGCTAAGAAGAGCTATAAGAAGTGTGATTTTCATAGTTTTTATTATACCACAAGAGTTAGAAGGTAGTATCTTAAAACCCTTAAACCTCCAGCGACTATAACAAACCAAACAAACCTAAGTCTTAAAACACCAGCTACAAGTGTTAGTGGATCGCCAATAACAGGAAGCCATGAAAACAGAAGTATAAAGTAGCCATATTTGTGTCCATACTCTAAACTTTTAGTTCCTGTTTTTGAAGAGTTTAACTTTGTTTTTGTTTTATCATAGAGCCAGTAGCCAAACCAGTAGTTTAGAATGATGGCTAAGAGATTTCCACAAGATGCAAAGAAGATTGCACTAAGTGGATTCATACCAGATGCAAGAGCCGCAACAAATGCGACCTCAGATGACAAGGGAAGCAGTGTAGCCCCAAGGAATGCAGATAAAAAGAGTGCTAACTCACTCATAAAAAAGCTCCGCTAACACTCTTGTGTTAAAGAGCTGAGTCTCTTATATTTTGAGCCACTAACTCTATAAGCTTCTCTCTAGCTTCGTTAGATGCCCAAGCGATATGTGGCGTAATGAAGAGTCTTTCTCCATTTTTCACACTTAAGAGTGGATGATTCTCTCTCATCGGCTCTCTCTCTAGTACATCAAGCCCAAAGTATAGCTCTCTCTCATCAACTATCTTAGCCACAGCATCTTCATCTATAATACCGCCTCTGCCAACATTTACTATAACTGAGCCATCTTTACATAAACTAAGCTCTTTATATGAGAGTAGATTTTTAGTCTGCTCATTGAGCGGCGCATGGATAGAGATAACATCACAAGTCTCAAGGAGTGTTTGCAAATCTACATGTAGATAGTCTCTTGTAAGGTTTTTCCCACTTGTTGAGTGATAGCAAACTTTTGCACCAAAAGCAGATGCAACGCTTGCAACTCCTCGACCAATAGTTCCAAGCCCTATAATTCCCCACTTTTTACCCTTTAACTCAAAAAATGGTTTTGGTAGATGCGTAAAGATAGGAGACTTTGTGTATGAGCCATCTTTTACATACTCATCATAATATCTAGAGTGTCCTAGAAGATAAAAAAGCATAGAAAAAGTGTGCTGTACCACTGAGTTAGTTGAGTATCCAGCTACATTTTTAACCTCGATGCCTCTTGAAGCAGCAGCCTCAAGGTCTATGTTGTTAGTCCCAGTAGCTGCTATGCAGATAAGTTTTAAATTTGTTGCTGCACTCATAAGTTCAGCATCTATAACAACTTTGTTAGTAACTATAACTGTAGCGTTTGTTATGCGCAAGAGAGTTTGTTCAGGGCTTGTTGATTCATAAACTTCAACTTCGCCCAAGCTTTTAAAAACACTCAAATTAGCATCACCAAAAGTTAGTGCATCTAAGATAACTATCTTCATCTAAACATCCTTTATTAGCTCTATAAGCTCTCTTGATTTTTTTAGTGCTGCCTCTGCTTCATCGTAAACTAAAGCAACTGCAAGTCTTCGCCCTTTGTGTGTGTCTGGTTTTGAGAAGATTCTAACAAATGAGTTATCACTAAAGAGTCTATCATCTATCTCTAAAGTTGGTTTGAAGTTTTCTGCTTGTGATTTATAAGCCGCTGATGCACCCTCTCCATAAAAGGTAAATCCTAAAGGAAGCCCTAAAACAGCTCTTAGATGCAGAGCAAATTCACTTTGAGACTGTGTGATAAGTGTTACCATTCCAGTGTCATGAGGACGGGGACTAACTTCGCTAAAATAGACTTCATCACCTTTTATAAATAGCTCAACGCCAAAAATCCCGCGACCTCCAAGTCCATCTGTTATAACCTTAGCCATCTCTTGAGATTTTCTCTTTGCAACTTCACTCATCTGCATTGGTTGCCATGAAAAGACATAATCCCCATCTCTTTGCTCATGACCTATCGGCTCACAAAAAACTGTCTCTTTGCCATTTCTTGCAGTTAGCATTGTTATCTCATAGTCAAAATCAACAAAAGCTTCAACGATAAGCTCACTCGCATCTCCTCTTGCCTCTTTTGCAATCTCCCATGATTTTGAGACATCTTCTTCGCATTTAAGCACACTTTGTCCATGACCTGATGAACTCATAACTGGTTTAACTACACAAGGATAGCCCATTCTTTGCGATGCTTCTCTTAAGCCCTCTTCAGTAGTTACAAACTCATAAGCTCCCGTATTTAAGCCTAAAGTCTCTGCTGCAAATGTACGAATATTTTTACGGTTCATAGTCTTTTGTACAGCTGAAGCATTTGGGATAACATTGTAACCCCTCGCCTCTGCTTCAATGAGCGCATCTATAGAGAGAGCCTCAATTTCAGGTAAGATATAGTCTGGTTTTTCACGCTCTATAATCTCTAAGAGGGCATCTTTGTTTTGCATATTTACGACATAAGAACGGTGAGCTACTTGATGAGCTGGTGCATTTGGATATCTATCAACTGCTATGACTTCAAGACCTAATCTATGAGCTTCAATAGCCACTTCACGACCAAGTTCACCAGAACCTAACAGCATTACTTTTTTTGAGTTTGATTTTAGAGGAGATGAGAATTGCATCTGAGATAATTCCTTAGTTTTTTTAGTTTGGTCACTCTTACTACACTTCAGCGCCCACATATACTCTTGTTCCCACGCTCTGCGTGGGAACACATATATCTTTGAGTAGCATATACAGACTCCCACGCAGAGCATGGGAGCCAGAAAGTCCGTAAAAGGAACAAAGTCCCTTTTACTCGCTCACGCCGCTGAGGCGACTCATCGTGGAGAATGCCATTGGTTAGCATTCCTAAAAGCTAGCCTTCTGTGAAGGCAGATTTACTCTTGTTCCCACGCTCCGCGTGGGAACACATATATCTTTGAGTAGCATATACAGACTCCCACGCAGAGCGTGGGAGCCAGAAAAAGGTGGAGTGCACTCTGGTTCCCACGCTCTGCGTGGGAATGAGTAGAGATTACTAAACTTTTATAAGGAGAATTATATCAAAAGAGGATTAAAACTTATTGTTTTAATCCTATGAGAGTTTGTAGAAGTTGGTCAGAGGTTGTAATGGTTTTACCATTTGCTTGGAAACCTCTTTGGATGATAATGAGCTGAGTCAGAGCACGTGAAAGGTCAACGTTTGACGCCTCAAGTGCAGCCGCTTGGATAAATCCACGCCCTGCAGTCGCCGCAGTTCCGATGATAGGATCCCCTGAGTTCGCTGTTTGGATAAAGATATTTCCACCCTCAGTTGAGAGACCTTCGTTATTCGTAAACTTCGCCATTGCAATCTGTGCAAGACCAAAAGAGCGACCGTTTGAGAAAGACCCAACTAAAGTACCACTCTGGTCTATCCTAATTCCAACTAAATCTCCACCAGTATAACCATCTTGGCTTATCCCCGATGTAGCTGAACGACTATCAAAACTTGTCATTCCATTAAAAGCGTTTGCAGTACCAAAGCTAAGGTTTATCTGTTGGTCTGAAGCCGAGCCATTGTTACCACTAAAAGAGATATTTGGTGGATCATAAGTTGATAGTGAACCATCGTTGTTAAAACGAACAGAACCCTTCTTCTCATCATATGGTGCAGTAGTGTCAATTGTTGCTGGGGGTGGCACAGTTACAAGCATGCTCCATTTACTACCAGTTGATTGATCAAGTTCAGTCTTTCTAAACTCCATTCTAAGCGTATGTTTAGAACCTAGTGAGTCAAACACATCTATAGAGCTTGAATGTGTTGCTGCATTAAAGCTCTGTGAAAAAGCTTTTCCGCCACTAGCCATTGGGAGTACTGAGTTTAATGCTTCCATAGCTCTAGTAAAACGAGTGTTTTCAGTTACAACAGTAGCTCCCTTATTTGTATATGCAGTGATTTTAAGATTCATATCATAATCATCTACAGTATTATTTGGATTTTGAATTTCAAATTTCCCTTGTTTATTAACACTAACAGATATGCCATTATTCGCGGGATTTGTTCCCAGAGAACGAGCTTCATCTTCAAGCCATTTTCTTAAATCCGCCATGGATGTAAAAGTTTTATCAGAGCCTGGTGCACCAGCAGCTGAAGTTTTGTTATATAGATATCTATATGCTGTAACATCCGAAGCTACAGCCATTCCAGAGCCAGAAGCTACAGCAGTAATATTAATATTGTGAGAAGCTGAATCTGAAGCATTTGTATTTGTTAGAGTGATAACATTAAGCGCATCTACAGATGCTGTTACACCTGTTTTATAGCTTTGGGCGTTAATAGCTGCAACATAGTTAGTAGCCGTCTCAGCTGGAGTCGCACCTGCTAAAGCTGTTACATTTACAGCATTACCTACTATACCTAACTCTGCATCAACAGTAAATGTTATATCTAAAGGGTCGTTTGCTGCAACTGCACCCATAGTTACTTCTGAGCTTTTAAATGATGCCCACACTCCTTGACCCTCTTGAAGAGAGAAGGCTTCACCTGAGTCATTGAACATTACTCCTACATTACCTGATACTATTGGATTTCCATTTGCATCAAGTGCTGCAGGTTGAACATTTGAAGCACCAGACTTTACTTCATAAGCAGGAGACATGCTCTCTACAATAGGCCCTGAGTTAAGGTTTGCTTTTAGCACTACTTCTTGAGAAGCAGAAGCTGGGGTTGTAAGTCCTGGCGGTATGTTGATATTTGTAATAGGTGCAGTTGAATCAACTTTACCAGATACTGGGTCTCTTAGCCACCCTTGAGTTACAAAACCATTGTTATCAACGAAGTTTCCTTTAGCATCAAACTTAAAGTCTCCAGCACGAGTATATTTATAAGTGTTTCCTCCATCTGGAGAGACTATGTAAAAACCATCTCCTTGGATTGCAACGTCGGTGTTTTTATCGGAATTTTGGACTGAACCTTGTGAAAAGATGCGAGTCATTGAGCTAACAGTAGCACCAAGACCAACTTGGACTGGGTTTTTACCGCCGAGTTGTCCTTGAGGTGCAGTAGCAATAGCTTGTGTTTGAGCCAAAAGATCTGAAAAGTTCGCACGAGAATATTTAAAACCTACAGTGTTTACGTTTGCAATATTGTTTGACTCAACGTCCATCGCAATTTGGTGCGATTGTAGTCCTGATACACCTGAAAATAGTGATTTTAACATCTTATGTCCTTTAATTTATTTTATAAATTTAAGGGAACCTAATCCCATTCTATTTGTCACGCAAAACGAACAAGTCCGTTTTACTACGCTAGCGCTTGAGTTTCCTTCGGTAGGAAACTTGTGCCTTTTGACTTACTTGATAGATATAGAAGATTCTCTTCTTGCTATTTGTTCAGTCAAAAATCTTTTTTTTACTTAAAGAATAGATAGCATTTTATGTTCCAACTTCTAGCTTATAGAGCTAGAAGTTATCTGTGCATCTGTAGAGCTTTTTGTATCATTTGGTCTGCTGTAGTTACGCACTTAGCGTTTGCATCGTATGATTTTTGAAGTATTATAAGGTCTGTTAGTGCTACATCCATTCTTACGTTGGAGTTCTCAAGCTTATAGTTTATAACATTTGTTCCTATGATATTTTCTCCATTTGCATCTTTATAAAAGAGTGGATCTCCACTGTTGTCACTCTTGAAATAGTTTGCTCCGCCAGCTCGCTCAAGTCCTTGTTCATTTACAAAGTGATATACTGCGATTTTACCCACACTACTTTGCATCCCATTTGTAAACGTAGCAATAACTTCAGCATTTTTGTTAATACTGTAACCTACTAAGTCTCCACCTATTGTTCCATCTGAGATGCTAGATGCGCTTACAGCTACATTACTAATAGCCACAACACCATCAAACCCACTTCCCATATCTATAGCTACTTGCGCGCCATTGTTATCAATAGTTGTTAGGTCGGTTGAGATGAGCCCGCCATTCTCACTAAACTCAACTATCCCTGTTTGTGTATCATAAATAGTTTGGCCATCGAGTGTCTGTGTAGTGGCTACCACATTCCACTGGCTACCAGGCAAGATTTGTGGATCTATCTTTGTAAAAGAGAGCTTTAGATGGTTTTTATTGTTCTGTGGATCAACTACGCTAGTACCTATAGTTTGAACCGCGTCTTCAGTCCCAATATTTCCCATAAACTTTGCTTGTGTAGATGGTTCTGGCGGATATGTAAGAGTCTTTGGAAAACGTAATTTATCTTGAGAACCTATATCGCCTAGTTTTACTTCATCTAATATAGTTGTTAGTTCGTTATTATCATTTATGTTTTTACCCAATGTTCCTAAAACATAGTGCCCATCTTGAGTCACTAGGTCACTATCTACATCAAAGGTAAAATTTCCAGCTCTTGTGTACATTGTCTGGGCACTTCCAGATACTCCAAACCAACCATTACCAACTATGGCTAGGTCTGTAGAATTTTCAGAGAGCAAGATGCTACCTTGCCCTTTATCCATCGCAGCCGTACTTAGCATTACACCATAACCGGTAGTGTCATTGGTAGGCTTTGCCGATGTACTATTTAGAGTCTCTTCAAAGATAGATGAGAACTCAGGTCTATATCCGCGAAAACCAATAGTTGAGATATTTGCAATATTATCAGATACTATATCTATCGCTGTTTGGTGTGTTTTTAAGCCAGATACACCTGTATAAAAGGCTTGAGTCATCATGGTGTTTAATAAACCTCTCTAATATCGTCAAGTGGAACATAGTTTGAGCCTACTTTTACAAGTGCTTTACCACCTTCAAACCTAACCGCCTCTATAGGATAAGTTCCAAGTCTTGTAGTGAGTGCTTCACCTGATTCATTTTTGTAACTTGCAGTTACATAGTAAATTCCGCTCTCTGCATTTGCTCCATTACTTAACACCCCATCCCAGTCAAACTGATGTACGCCTGCATCTTTTTTAGCTAACACATTTCCTTCTTTATCTTTCATATCGATATCTACTGTGCCAACAACTTTGCCTTCATTATTTAAGATTTCTAATGTTCCAGCTTTTATATCTTCTGGAAAATATACTTCAAAAGTACTTCTTGAGCCTTTGTCATGAGCTATAGCATTACTTCCTAAGTCCGCTGTTTTACCAATGGCAGCAATAGTTGAGAAGTGCTGTGATGCACCAAGAGATGCTGCCAAATCTGCAAGAGCTTTGTTAGTATTCTCAGATGCCTCAAGAGTAGCTAGTTGAGAAGTTTGAGATAAAATCTTCTCACTATCCATTGGCTCAGTCGGATCCTGATGTTGAAGTTCCACTAAGAGAAGCTTCATAAAGTCATCTTTACCCAGAATTGTTTTATCTTTTACTGCCGGTGTGTTATCTACACTACCATGAGTTGCTAAGTTTTGTCCTACTGAATTGATTGCCATAATATACTCCTTAATTTTATTTCATAAAATGAAGGAGCCCTTCATCTTATTTGTCCGTAAAAGGAACAAGTCCCTTACTTATGCGTAGTTTGGAACTACGATTTCTAAAGAGCTTAAAACCTCTTCATTTTTATCTTCGTTTTCAAAATAAGAATACTCTTCATTAGCCCTTTTTTCATTTTGACGATTTTGCTGCTGGTTTGCAGCTTGTTGCTCGCCTCCTGAAGAGTTATTAAAGTTAAGTGAAGCATTATTTATTCCACTGTTGTTTAACTGCACTCTTAGCTCATTTGCATTCATTGAGAGCGTGTTGATTGCAGTGTTATTTGAGCTGATATTTACATGTAAATTTTTACCTCTTTGGACTATTGTAAGATCAACTTCTCCGAGCCTTTGTGGATTTAACTGAACTTTTATCCTTGTAAAAGGAGATTTATAATCCTCTATAGCCGTCTTTACATCTTGAGAGAGGTACTTTATCATCTGCTTGGCTTCATTTAGTTTCACTTCTAAACTATCTGTTTTTAGAGCTAGCCCATCTAGCTTTGAGTTAGAGTTGCTTTGTTCTGTGCTGATTGATGTTTCACCATGTAAAAGTCTCTCTAAGTTTTTAGTCACATCTGTTGTTGCTGTTGGAGCAAGAACTTTAGCAGTAGCCACAGAGAAATCAGCTGTAAGATTTGTAGAACCTTTAACTTTTTCACCTCGCAAAAGTAACTTTAATGTTTCATCTGCTTTTTCTTTTGGTGTTTTTTGCTCTATCTTAAACTGCTTAGCTACTACTATCTGCTCGGTTGAGTGCTCTTTTGCCTCTGCAGCTTTAAACAGAGGTGTTTTATTTGTTATCTCACTAGTAAGCTTTGCATCTAACTTAGTATCTAACTTTTTATCCTCCACTACATTTTGCATCTCTGCTTTTGTCGGTGTTTTTTGTTCACTACCTATGGTGTTGGTATTTTGTGATTTTGCATCGATTTTAGAACTCTTTGATTTTAGCAAAACATCACTCTTTGCATCTGGCTTAACCCTAACCTCTTCTAAACTCAGTTTTGAAACATCTATACCAAAGTTTTTAGCCATAGTAGCTAAGCCTTTTAGCGTTGTAGGTAGCTCTTTTACTTGCGATTTCTTGTACTCATCGCTCTCTAATATTTTAGATTTTAAGTACTCTTTTGCATCTGAGACTAAAGCTTTTAACTCTTTAGGGCTCATATTCTGGGTAAGTTTTGGATTTAGTTCTATGGCATCTTTTTGCTCAGTTACAAGCTTTGTAGGAGGTTCACCCTCTTTAGCTTTATCGCCTTTTAAAAGAGAGAGGAGTGACTCTTTTTTAGAGCTTGTTTTTGAGGCTACATTTAATGGTTTTTCATTTTCTAACGATAAAACTATTGCACCATTTGCTGGTTTGTCTTTTGTTACAACACCTTTTAAGAGCTGTGAGAAAGATAGGCTTGGCTCTTTATCTGGAGTTGCAAGAGGAGATGATGCTTTGGCATCACTCTTTGCATTTACAACAATCATCTTTTACTCCTTGCCTTTGTTAGGGCGATTTATAGTTATAAAGCATTAACTATTCCAAGAGATAAAGTGGATTTAAAATATGTGTAATTTTGTCGATATAAGGTTTATGAAAAAGATATTTTTTTTAATCCTGCCAGCTCTTCTTTTTTCACAAACTCCGTTTGATACTCCAAAAGACAAGAAATTTGAGTTTCTTCCTTTTGAGACAAAACAGAGCAAAGAAGCAAAAGAAGCAGCAAACAATCCTAAAGTAAAGTGCAGGTTGGTTTGCGATAAGAAGATCTATAAAGAGCAGAGGATATCAGAAGCTATAGAATTTTACAAAAATTCTAAGATTTACAAATTTGACTACTCAAGTATGTCCAAGTAGTCTATATCCTTTTTACAAAACTGTTTTACACTGTTTTGAAGCACTGACACAAGCTCATCAGCGTTTTCTCCATCAACAGGATAACTAATCAAAAAAGAGTTTAAAAAAACTCCAGCCTTTGCATCTAACTGTTTTTTTACTATCTCTGCGCCATATTTATCAGTATATGGAAGAACAAAAAAGTAGTCTTTTTTATAGTTTGCAATGGTATCAGATGTTCTTAGTGTATCTGATAGTGTGTCTAAAATATTAATTTTTGGAGCATTGGAGAAGTCACAGTAGAGTAGAGTAAAACTCTCAGCTCTGTTTTCATCGAGCCTTTGAGCTATACCAATATTTAAACGAAGTAGTTGTTTAAAGTCTGCAAATTGAAAGTGAATACCAGCCATAGTAAAACTCCTAAATTTAGTCAAGTTTTTAACTCTTTGTAGTATAGCCTAATCTACAAAATTGTAAAAGCTTCTATCTCTTGCCTTGAGCTATATGGCGAGCTTTGCAACTCTTCTTTATCAAAAAGAAGTGTGTATGAAGTCTCTTTATCAGCCTTAGTATAAGTCAAGATTACTTTTGCAGCTAACTCTTTATCCTCATCACTCGCATTTTTACTTAGCAAGGAGTGAGGTCCAGGAATCCCAAGAGTTCTTATGTGATAAAACTTATCGTTGTCTATCTCTTGTAGGTAAGCATTTTCATCTTTGTTTCTTCCAACAACAAGCTTCGCTCCATCTGGTAAGCGCAGATGCCTTCCAAACTTCATAACTGGAATATCTTTTACCTCGAATTTCTCATATTTTATAAAGTCTCGCATCTTCTTGCCAAAGTTTTCATCTGTAAGCAAACAACCACCACCAGGAGACTCAAAGTCAGCAAGTCCTATCTCGCCTGCAAGTTGAAGCTGTCTCTCACGACTTCGCCCACTTATGCCCTCTAACTTCTCTCTATCTACCCAACCTTTTGTCTCAGCGATTGTCGGCTCTAGTAGTTTTGCAGACATTGGGCGTAAAAGAAGTCCATCGCAATTACTTTCATTTAGGACTAACTGAAGTGCATCTTTGTTTTGACTCATCGGACGTTGACCTAAAACCTCTCCACTTATCAAAAAACTTGCACCCTCTGCTTCCATGATTCTCTTTGCAACTGCAAACATTTTCGCATGACAATCTATACAAGGGTTGAAATTTTTTCCATAACCATGTTTTGGACTAAAGAGTACATCTTGCAAAAATTCACTCTCAATATCTATAATCATAAGCTCAGCACCAACTTGGTCACACATACTCTGCATATGTTCTTGTCTATCTTTTGTACTTCCAAAACCCGTAGAGATATTTAGGGCTAAGACTTCTATGCCTTGGTCTAAGATAAGCTTCATCGCCAAAGTTGAGTCGAGTCCACCGCTAAAGAGTGCTATCGCTTTCATATACTACCTTTTTGCTTTTTATAATTCTACCATTATAATAACTTGTTATGATTTAAAAGCGACTAATTCGCCTTTTTTGAGTTTGTCAATTTTATCACGAATTTTGCGAATCTTAAAAGCTTTTTTCTCAAATGTAATATCTGAGCGAATTTTTATATTTTTACACTCTCTCTCATAATATTTATGTAAAAAAGGTAGCAACTCACTCTTTAGAGCATCTTCATCTCTTAGAGCCTGTATATCATTGTCAACTGCTATCGCCATCAAAGATGGATCATCTGCCCTTCCTTGGAGTGCGTACATAAACTCTCTTGAGTGAAACTGCAAAAGTGAAGCATCTAAAACATCTAGGATTTGGTCTATAAACTCAGGATGCTCTAAAACAGTTTTTATAAGCGTTAGTTCCCACATATCTTTATGACTATTTTTTTGCATAAGAGGTGCGTTGTTTTGTTTTGTGTTTTGTGAAAATTTCAGCAGAGATGGACTAACACCCAAACCACCTAATCTAGATGCGAGAAAGGTTTTATACTCCTCTTGTAGTATTGGCGAGAGGGTTTTTAGGTAAGCCATACCCTCTTGCATACACTCCTCTTTAGCTTTTGGATCTCTTAAATCATAAAGCGATAGCAACTCCTCTAAAACAAACTCTATAAAAGGTTTTGGTTTCCTTATCATAGATGCTAGCTCATCTATAGCGCCTTTTTGCACCATATCTGCTGGGTCCTCTCCATCGCTAAAGATAATAACTCCACCTCTAAAACCACTAACACTAAGAAGTTTTGAAGCCTTTAGTGCAGCAGCTCTTCCTGCATTATCTCCATCATAAGCCATCACAACTCTTGGCTCTCCCTTTCTTAAAAGTGGTAGATGCTGTGGAGTTAGTGCGGTTCCAAGAGTTGCAACTGCATTAGTAAATCCAGCTTGATGGAGCATTATAACATCGAGGTAGCCCTCTGTTATAATTATCTCTTTTGTTTTATATAGTGTTTGTTTGGCGTGATGGTAAGCGTATAAAAGGCGAGACTTATTATAGTATGGGGTCTCTGGAGAGTTTACATATTTTGCTTGATGTCCGCTTATAGTTCTTCCACCAAAACCTACAATAGAGCCATTCGCTGAGTGGATAGGAAAAGTTATACGCTCTATAAATCTAGCAAAACTTCTTCCACCATCAAAGCCCACAACTCCCATATCTATGGCTTCACTAAGTAAAAATCCTTGTGAATTTATATAGTTTATAGTAGAGTTAGAATCAGGTGCATAACCGATACCAAACTTCTCTACACTACTCTCATAGATGCCACGCTCTTTTAAATAGCTCAGCGCATCTGGCCTTGTAGTTAAAAGATTTTGGTACCACTCACTAAGTTTATCCATAACCTGTGAGCGAGGTTTGTTATGTTTGTTATTGCTGTGTGTTAGTGTGAAGTTATAACTATCTGCTAGTTTTTCAAGAGCTTCTGGGTAGTTTAGTTTTTCATACTCCATAACAAACTTGATGCTGTCGCCGCCAGCCCCACATCCAAAACAGTGGTATATCTGCTTAGATGGGCTTACAACAAATGAGGGAGAATTTTCATCGTGAAATGGACAAGGTGCTTTAAAGTTTGCACCAGCTCTTTTTAACTCCACATAAGAGCCAACCACATCAACAATATCAAGTCTGGATTTTAGCGCATCTATAGAGTCTTGTGTAATCATAAGAGGATTATATCAAGTATAGGCTTACTTTTTTGATATAAATTTTCCGCAACCTTTCTTCTCTGTACCCTTAAAAGTTTTAAAATTTTTAGAACCCTTGAGCCACCACTCATGACGAGCACATTTAGGACTATCTATACATTTTTTATTATCACAAGCTTTATCACTCATTTTTAGTTTCCTATGTTGATATTAGATGCAATTTTATCATATTTCATAGTGATAATTTTTATATATTGGAGTTATATTTATAAGTTAGGGGGAGTTTTATGTTAAACAGATTCAAAAGAATCTGTTTAACTGGAGGAAGAATAAGATCAGATTAGTAAATATCTGTACTTGGGTGGTTAGGCTTGCTTATCGGCTCTTTAGTATCTACCTTATCGTAGTGTACTGTGTTGTCCGCTTGAAGGGCACCTAATGTTAACGCTATAAGAAAAATGAATTTTTTCATTTTGTATCCTTTGGTAAGAACGCATTACGCTCTAGTATTTTTAAATCAGACAAAGTTTATCCTATTTAGAGTTAACAGGCATTGACTTATATCAAGAAAGAGCTAGAAAAGGCGAAAAATTACTCAAATTGAGTATTTATAAGGATAAAGACTACTTAAAACCTACTTTTTATAAAGATTATGATACAATCCACATTCCAAAATTTAAAAGAAAGTAGGTGATGTGATATGCCAGGTATCGTACTACGCAGTGATGATAACTTTGATGCATCTTACCGCCGTTTCAAGAAGCAGACTGACCGTAACTTAATCGTTACGGAAGCTCGTGCTCGCCGTTTCCATGAAACTGAAACAGAAAAGCGTAAGAAGTTCAAAATTGCATCTCGTAAGAAAATGCTTAAGCGTCTTTATATGATGAGACGCTACGAGTCTAGACTCTAACAAATCACAAACTCCAAAAAATGGGGCTTTGAAGCGTGCTTAAGCATTGCTTCAAAGTTCTATTTCTATCCCATTTATAACCACTCATCGAAAATTACTAACTTTCTAAATTACAATTACAGCTATCTTTAAACTATTTATCTAACTAAATGTACATTTGATTAAGCATTATGATACAATATTGCTTAATCAACTATACAAAAGAGATTTCATGCTAGAAAGACTATTTAAAAAATCCTATCAAATTCTAAAACTACAAGATTATCCTTATAAAAGATACTTTTTCTATAGTGTTGATTTTAGCGACAAGATGCTTGGAATTTTAGGTAGTAGAGGTGTAGGTAAAACCACACTCATCATTCAGCACCTTAACTCTTTAGATCTTGCTAGAGGTAAAATACTCTACTTTAGCGCTGATAGTATCATCACAAGTTCACTATCACTCTATGACATAGCAGAAGAGTTTTTAAAAAATGGTGGCGAAGTACTAGCGATTGATGAGATACATAAGTACAAAGATTTTGAAAAAGAGCTCAAGGAGATATATGATTTTTTAGACTTAAAAGTCATCTTTAGTGGTTCAAGTGCCTTGCAACTAGAGCATAAAAAGGCAGATTTAAGTCGTAGAGCTGTTTTATACAGAGTTAATGGTCTATCCTTTAGAGAGTTTTTAGAGCTAAAGCTCGATATTAAACTTCAAAGTTACTCCCTTGATGACATACTAAAAAACCATATAGGCATAGCGGATGAAATTCTCAGCGAGGTAAAACCTTTTGAATACTTTAAAGAGTATCTTCAGTTTGGCTACTATCCATACTATTTTGAGAACCCTAAAACTTACAATATCAAGCTAGAAGAGACAGTAAATACCGTTATAGAGAGTGACTTACCTATTATTTTCAATATTGAACCACAAAATATTCAAAAACTCAAACAGCTTGTAAATCTCATCTGTGCCTCTAAGCCTTATGAGCTTAATATCACCAACCTATCTAAAAAGATTGGTATTAATCGCAACACTCTTTATCACTACATCTACTATCTTACTATGGGAAATGTTTTTATGACTCTAGAAGTTAAAGCCAAAGGCGACAATATCTTCTCAAAACCACAAAAACTATATCTAAACAATCCAAACTTAAGTTTTAGCTATTGCCATTCCAATGAAGTTGGCACAATAAGAGAGCAGTTTTTTTTAAATATGTTGAGAGAAAAACATGACATTTCATACCCAAAAGTTGGTGATTTTTTAGTAGATGAAAAATATACATTTGAAATAGGTGGTAAAAACAAAAGCTTCAATCAGATCAAAAACTTAGATAACAGTTTTATAGTAGCTGATGAGATAGAGATGGGATTTAAAAATAAAATCCCACTCTGGCTATTTGGGTTTTTATACTAAAATAAAATCTGAGATATTTTAAAGCCCCACATCTTATCGGAAGCGAGGTTTCAACCTCGTAGACAAGATTTGAAAGTCACACTTTTATTGAAAATCCACACAGTGTTGAGAACAGTTTATTTTTTGTTTAACTATTTATTTAATCTTCTACTTATAGTTTTCCATACATCTCATTATATAGACTCATTGCGTGTCTATCGCTCATATTAGCGATGTAATCAGCCACAACCCTATGTTTTTGTTTTTTATCTAAGGACTTATAGTAAAGTTTTGGTAGCATCTTCTCTTCTTGCATCAGAGCTCCATAGAGTCCTCTAATGGCTTGTTTGCCTGCAAACATCTTTATAACAATATTTTGATGTTGATAGAGCTTATTAAATAGAAGTTTTTTGAGTTTTTTTATCTTTGTTTCTAACTCTGGCGCAAAACCGACTGGAATCTCATCTTTTGAGCTAATCGTTGCACTTAGTACTTTGCCATTTTCTATCTTACCTTTTGAGTAATCTAGTAGAGAGTAAACTAGATGGTTTATAAGATGCGAGCTAAAACGGTATCTAAACATCTCATCTTCATCTTCTAAAATACCCTCAGATTTTACTTTTTGAAGTATCTCCCCGATAAGCTCGCTCTCTCTTAAGTCATCAAAGTCTATAAGCCCTGAGTTTATGCCATCATCTATATCATGGCTCATATATGCTATCTCATCAGCACGGTCAACTATCATAGCCTCAATAGAAGGATGAGTATCAAGGTTAAATTGCTCATCGATCCACTCTGGTAAAAAGTTCTTTTTATAAGGATAAGAGTGTTTTAAAATTCCCTCTAGCGTTGCAAAGGTTAGATTTAGCCCATCAAAATTTTTATAGCGCTTTTCTAAATAAGAGACGACTCTAAAACTTTGAAAGTTATGCTCAAAACCATTTTTAAAACCATCTTTTCTCAAACACTCATCTAAGGTATCGCCTCCGATGTGTCCAAAGGGAGTATGTCCTAAGTCATGAGCCAAAGCTATAGCTTCTGCTAAAGATTCATCTAGCCCTAGATGCGAAGTTATAGAGCGAGCGATTTGTGAGACTTCTATGGAGTGAGTTAGACGTGTTCTAAAAAAATCTCCCTCTTGGTTTAAAAATACTTGAGTTTTATACTCTAGCTTTCTAAAACTTCCTGAGTGGATAATTCTATCTCTATCTCTAGCATAAGGATTTCTAAAATCCCTGTCTATCTTGTAAAATCGCTCGCAAGGTTTCATTAAGATTTTTTCAAAAATTTTGTTAGAATTTGAATCTTTACACCGTTTACACGGCCCTCTATAAGCTCGCTATTGTCGTGAACTAAGGCTATATTTCTAACTGCTGTTCCTCTTTTTGCAGTAAAAGTAGTACCTTTTACATCTAAATCTTTTGTGATTACAACAGTATCCCCAGTTTGTAAAACAACACCATTTGCATCTTTATGCACAACTGTTTCGTTAGCCGAACTAGCATCAACCAAACCTGCATCAGCATAAGCTTTTAACTCATCATCCATATACATCATATCTACTAAATCTTGGCGACCAAGAGCATTTAGTAGTCTATATGATACGACTTGAACTACAGGCGTCTCGCTCCACATAGTGTCATTTAGGCAGTTTAGATGTGCCTCATCTAAAAGGCTTGCATCTTGGATTTGCGGCGCACATTTGCTACAAACATAGATAGCTGTGTTTGCAGTTGCATCTGATGGCGCAACTTCTAAAACACTTAAACCCTCGCTACTTCCGCACAATTCACAAACACCACCACTTCTATCTTGTAACTCTTTTTCTAAATTCATATTCTTACCTTTTTAAATTAATATCGCAATTATAGCCAAATAGCCCTCTTAGCCTTTAATGACCTGATTTCTTCCCGCTTTTTTAGCCTTGTAGAGTGCATCATCTGCTCTTTTCATAACTGCAAAAGGATCCTTGTCTTTTTGTGAGTTTTGAGTAACTCCAGCTGAGATATTTATATATATCTTTTTTGTACTACTCTTATTTCTCACACTAAAAGGAGTAGTTGCAATCTGCTGTCTTAGGGTATCTACATGAGCAAAAGATTCGCTTGTATCTTTAGATGGAAATAGTATCACAAACTCCTCCCCTCCGTATCTATAAGCTTTTCCTCCGCCACTAACCTCTTTAAACTTAGATGCCACCATCTTTAAAACTTCATCACCCGTGTCATGTCCATAAGTGTCATTAAACTTTTTGAAAAAATCTATATCACACATTGCCAAAGAGTACTTTCTTCCAAGCTTTGCCATATCTTCTACCATCGCTCTACGCCCTGGGAGAGCTGTAAGTTCATCATAAAAGGCGAGCCTGTAAGATTCACGAATCAAAAGCACAAAGATAATAGTCGTAAATGCCAAAAAAGCTACCTCAGTTGCATGTGGAGTCTTTAAAAAGTAAAGTCCTGCGTAAAAAGTCAAAAGAAGGGCGAAAAAAGAAGTAGCATACATCAGGTATCTGCCAAACAAAATCAAAGCTAACATTACAAATAAAACAAAGATGCCAATAGCAATGCTGAGATCTTTTAATGGGTAAAAATTTGCAGCAAAGAGTTTTACATTTAGATAAGCCTCTATACTCTCCTTTGGATAGTAGAGTATATATAGCACTAAAGCTATCTCAGATGCTACAAAGATTACTTTTAAGATGCCCCAAAAAGAGAAGAGTCCTCTCTCTTTAAAAACCAAAAAAAGCACTAGATGCAGAGGATAAAGCATAGATGCGTATAAAAACAGAAGTGTCGCTTTTTTAGCACTAAAGTATTCAAACCCTAGATAAATCAAGATAAGAGGGATGATAACAAAGATAAATCTGTTGCGATTAAAGTGCCATGAGACCCAGATAACTAAGAGAGTAAGTCCATAAAAAAGATAGACTACTATATCAAAAAGAATCTCTGGCATCTTATGTGCATAGTAGAGTATAACCGCAAAAAGTGCGGCTATAAAGAGTGGTATTAGTAAGTTTAAAGAGATAGCTTTGAATTGGTTCACGGCTACTCTTTGTTAAACTCTACTATATCTTCTTTGCTTTGGACTTTATTGTGTTTCGTGTTATCAAAGGCTTTTTGTGCTTCTTGCTCGTTGTACTTTATGCACTCTTGAGGCATGATGCTGTTTGGTTCTTTTGCTATTTGATCACACATACTTGCATTAAATGTCATGTTTGAGCATCCGCTAAAAATAAGTGCTATTAAGATTAAATATTTATACATTTTTACTTCTTCTTTACTATAAGATTTAGATATTTTGTAGGTGTAACTCTCATCATCTCTTGTGCTAACCAGCGGATTTGAAAAAAGGCCGCTCCACTATCTCTAAGAGTGAAGTAGTTTTTTAGGCTTCTAAGATTAAAAGTAACTACCATATCTACTTTTACATTGTCAGTGATGATGTGTTTAAAAGCATCTCCAACATTTCTCTTTTTTTTACCACTCTCTAGCGCCTTAAACATAGCATCTGGATTATTTTTAAACTCTTCTAAAAATCCCAAAGAGCTTTTTGCTATGGCTATCTCATTAAAGTCTGGAACCTTTGTTTGCTGATATGATAGTTTATCAAACATAGCTGAGATTTCAAGTCTGTTATAACTCTTATCACTAGTTACAAACATATCAAAAGCCAAAATCTTAGATATAAAAAACTCTCTATCGCCACAAGAAGCCACAAATGCATTGATAATAGAGCTCATAGTATAACGAGTACTTCTTACACTTATGGCTTGGATGCGATGACGGGCGTGTTCTTGAAGGACTCCTCTTGAAGTTCCACGAACTAAAAAACTAAGATTTGCGTGTTCTAAGATACTATGATGAAAATATGTCCAAGCCAAATCATCAAGAAGATTTGACTCTTCTATATCATTTATCTCTTCGCACATCGTAGCATCTGGCATAGCATCTTCTATAAACTTTATAGCCTCATTTTCACTGTTTGCAAAAGAGTCATAACAAGTCCTAGCAGCCGTTTCAGCCACTCCGATGCCACTCTCTTGAAGTAGAGTAACTTCTGGTTTTGAGTATTTGATGCCGTACATATTTTCCATAAACTACACCCTTTTTAAATTAGTGCTATTTTACAATAATTAACTTCTAAATAGTTTATGAAGATGCTAACTCTCAATAAAACAAGTATAGTTAATAGGCGTGTTTTTAATGAAACCTTACTTTAAAGTTAGCAAGATTGAGGCTAAAACTACTTCTGAACCCCATCAAGAACAGGTACAAAGTCACATGCTTCTAGCTCTTTTACTTGGATAGATGTGCCATTTTTTTTATAACTTGTTATGATTTGTTTGTTAGCTACTTCTATTGGAGCTATTAAAATTCCGCCATCAGCTAACTGGTCGAAGAGTTTTTGAGGGATTTTTTTTGTAGATGCTGAGAAGAGGATTCTATCAAATGGAGCATATTGTATCCAGCCATTTTGACCATCATCTAGTCTTGTGTGGATGTTTCCGATTTTGAGCTCTCTAAAGCGAACTCTAGCTTCTAACATCAGAGATTCTATGCGTTCTATGGTAAAAACACCACGAAAGAGATGCGATAAAACTGCAGCTTGATAGCCACTTCCACAACCTATCTCTAAAACTCTGTCTGCACCTTTTGGTTCTAAATATTGCGTCATTTTTGCAACTGTGAGTGGCGAACTTATCCACTGAGCTGAGCCCATCGGAAGCGCATCAAGTTTGTAGGCATTGTGTTTAAATCCCATTGGAACAAACTTCTCTCTGTTAGTATTTGCTATTGCATCTTTTACTCTCGCATCTAGTGCAAATTTCTGATGGCACTCATCTGCTAATCTTGCCGTTTTTGTTGCTGTTATTCTGTCCAACTATTTTATCCCTACATCCATATAAATTCTTATAACACTTTGGCTTAGCTATCACTTGCCATCAAGAGTTTTTTTATCGTACCAGTTTTTTTGACTCTGTTTTCATAAACAACATGAACGATATGCAGTATAACCATCAAAACGAAGATTGGTTGAGTACTGTTTCTAAGCTCGTGAACCCATGTTAAAGCTACATTATCTAGTGCTAAGAGTATGTACATTTCACAAACAAGTGTGATTAAAAGTGCTGTACACATCGCTATGTAGCCTATGGCTATTACAACTTGTGATGCTGATTTTGCGCGTATGAGATGCATAAGTGGAACAGCGTTCATACCAGTTAATGCCATATATACTCTAGTTATAACTCCACCTAAAAGCATCCCTATAAAAATAGTATGAAGGTTTAACATAGCCATTGACCAAGTGTTGAGTGTTTGATTGTAACCTGCATAATAAGTTATAAAGATACCAAAAATACTAACAGCTGTTAGTAGATGCCAAAGTCTATATAGTTTTGTAAAATTTACTTGCATTTATATTTTCCTAAATTAAAATTATCAAGGCTTAGAGAGCCTCTAAATAGTTCACTACACTGTTTTTAAGTTTTAAATTTACTTAAATGTCATAATAGCATAGCCGCTGTTTTGATAAGCGATAGTGTCTATAAAACTGTTAGGTGTTATGTGAACAAACTTAAGTACATCCTCTTTATCTATAGCATTTGAAGCCAAACTCATTGCACATGCAATAACTTTAACTCCTCTCTTTTGCGCTAATTCTCTAAGATATTCTTGTGCTTGTTTTGTGTTTGCTACATCTTTCTCTTTGACTATAAAATCATAGTTTTTTGAAATCATAGGCACACATGAGCCATGAAGTGTGATGACAAAGTTCGCTTTATCTCCGCTCTTTTCTATCATGCTCATGGTCTTACCAATTAGCCACATACGAGTTTTTATGTAGTTAGCATCTCCTGAACTACAGTCAAATACAGCTTTGTACTCATTTGCATGAAGTGTTCCAAACAACATAAACAGAAGTACGAACACATATTTCATTGAAAAACTTCTTGGAAGTGTGCTGAGTCTTTTTTTGTCATAGTTACGTATGCCTTGCATTTTTTTCCTTTATATCTTACTTAGTGTGAACGAAGTGTTTAAAAATCATCATCAAAGCTTAGAGAGCCTTTTGAGTAGTTAGTTACAGTTCCCTCAAAAAAGTTAGTTTTTTGGTCGTTAAACTTTGCAAAGTCATCTACCCATTTTATAGGATTACTAACATTGTAAAGCTTGTCAAAACCTACAGATGCGAGTCTATCATCTGCTAAGAACTGAATATATTGCTCAACTATGTCGTTTGTTAGTCCTAAAATTTGACCTTGAGTTATGTATTTTCCCCAGTCACTCTCTAGTTTAACCGCTTCTTTGAACATCTCTATAACTTCTGCTTTTAGCTGAGGAGTAAAGAGATCTGCTCTCTCTTTTCTAAGGGTGTTTATAAGGTTTTTAAACAGGGCTAAGTGCGTCACTTCATCTCTTTGGATAAATCTTATCATCTGGGCACTTCCTAGCATCTTTCCAGAGCGCGCTAGTGTGTAGATATATGTAAAACCACTATAAAAGTAGATACCTTCTAGGATTTGGTTAGCAAAACAAGCTTTTACAAAGTTGTGTTCAGTTGGGTTAGCTGCTAGTTCAAGATAGACTTTTGCAATAGCATCATTCTTACCTTTTAGCATCATATCACGACGCCATAGCTCATAAATCTCAGCCGAATTCGTTGAGATGCTATCAACCATAACCGCATAAGATTGTGAGTGAAGAGCCTCTTCAAAAGATTGACGAACAAGGATAAGATTTATCTCTGGAGATGTAACATAAGGATTTACATTATCTATAAGGTTGTTAGTTTGAAGTGAGTCCATAAATATAAGCTGTGCAAGAGCCTTGTCATAAGCTACTTTTTCATGTTCTGTTAAATTTTTATAGTCATTTACATCACGAGTCATATCTACTTCTTTTGGAAACCAAGTGTTGTTTAACATCACTTCCCAAAGATTATATGCCCACTGATACTTAATGTTATTTAATTCAAAAATACCCGTTGGATCTCCGCCAAAGACCTTTCTATCGTTTACATTTTCTTTTGAATCTGGATTATATATATTTTTTCTTTTCATATGGTCCTACTTATATTGAATAAAGTTTATGATTATACCATCTCAAGATTTTGTTTTGATAAATTTAAAATCATAAACTAAATGTTTGCTTGAGCCAAAAAACTGTAGCTATTTTTATGAGTCATTTTAATATTTAAGTTCTTATAATGGTTCCTTCGAGCGTAACAAATCCAAGTGGCAAGAGTGCCAAGGGCTTCCTATCGCAAGGAAGCCAAGCGCGCACGACGGAGTACCCTTTGGGTATTAGCGTAGCCAAAAGGACTTGTTCCTTTGGCGTAACAAATCCAAGAGGCACCAGTGCCGAGGGCTTCCTGCCGAAGGAAACCAAGTGTTAACGTAGCCAAAGGGACTTGTTCCTTTGGCGTGATAAAATAAATGTAAAGGAGATGCGTATGAAGCTTTTTATATTTTTCATACTGCTAATTACGACTATGAATGCAATGAATTTAGAACCGTATCAAAAGAGAGTTGAACAACTTAGTGATGAAGAAAAAAGAGTGCTTATCCATAAAGGTACAGAGAGACCATTTAGTGGCAAATATACAGATGAAAAATCAAATGGCATCTACACTTGTAAGATTTGTGATACGCCACTTTACAAGTCAAATGATAAGTTTGACTCAAACTGTGGCTGGCCTAGTTTTGATGATGCAATTGAAGGTGCAGTAAAAAGAGTACCTGATGCTGATGGAAGACGAGTTGAGATAGTTTGTGCAACTTGTGGCGGACACTTAGGTCATGTCTTCCTTGGCGAGGGATTAACTCCTAAAAATACTAGACACTGCGTAAATTCTATATCAATAAAACTAGATGAGGCTAAAGAGAAAAAAGATGAAGCTCTCTCTTATGCTTACTTTGCTGGTGGATGTTTTTGGGGGGTTGAGTACTACTTAGAAAAACTCGATGGCGTAAAAGAAGTTCACTCTGGTTTTATGGGCGGACATGTAAAAAATCCTGGATATAGAGAAGTTGTAGGTGGCAGAACTGGGCATCTAGAAGCTGTTGAAGTTATATATGATAAAAATAAAATCTCTTATGAGCAAGTTGCTAAGACTTTTTTTGAGATACATGATCCAACCCAGACAAACGGACAAGGCCCAGATATAGGTTCACAATATCTCTCTGCAGTTTTTGTAAGCAGTGAAAATGAAAAGAAAATTATAGAAAAACTAATAGCAGAGCTTGAAGCAAATGGTTACAAAATCGCTACAAAGGTTTTAGATAGTAGTGAATTTTACAAAGCAGATGAATCTCATCAAAACTACTATAAGAAAAAAGGTTCACTTCCATATTGTCATAGCTATAAAAAAAGATTTTAAGTAAAATTTCTCTTACCATTTATCATTTTTATTGTAAAATGTTTTTAAAGATATTTTGGAGACATTTCATGGCATTTGAGCTAAAGGACTTTAATATTGATAGTTTTGGGTTACTTAAAATACTTACTAAAAACTTGAATGACTTGTTGTGGGTTAAAGATTTACAAGGAAACTACATCTATGCAAATCAAGCCCTATGTGACAAAATTTTATTGGCAAAAGATATCAATGAACCCATAGGGAAAAATGACAATTTTTTTACTCTAAGAGAGCAAAAAAAATATAAAAATATACCAGATTGGCATACTTTTGGGGGTTTGTGTCAAATTTCTGATATAGATGTTATACAAAATAAAAAATCCCTAAAGATAGAAGAATCTGCAAATATAAAAGGGAAACTTTTAATTTTAGAAATACATAAAGAACCCTTTTATAATTCAGATGGAGAGATTATAGGTACTATTGGTACCGCACGAGATATAACAGACCTTAAAAAAACACAAGAGAAACTACAAAAAAGCTTAAAAATATTAAAAGAGCAAAAAAAAGAGTTAGATTATAAAGCACACTATGATCTACTCACATCATTCCCAAACCGCATTTTATTTATGGATAGATTAGAACAATCTATAAACCTAGCACAAAGATATAAGAGAAAAATAGCAGTCTTATCTATAGATTTAGATCACTTCAAAGAGATAAATGAGTCTTTAGGTCACAATATTGGAGATAAGGTTTTACTAAAATTAAGTAAAAGGCTCAAAAAAGAGATGAGAATATCTGACACTCTCTCAAGGCTTGATGGAGATGAATTTGGCATAATTTTAAACGATATCGATGATATTGAAAACATTACAGAACTTCTTACTAAAAAAATGCAAACTTTAAGTGCACCTATATATATAGATACTCACATCTTATATATTAGTATGAGTGTTGGCATCTCCGTTTACCCAAATGATGGTGATAATGCTGAGTCTCTTTTAAAAAATGCTGTCACAGCGATGTATAAGGCAAAAAGTGATGGAAGAAATACCTATTCTTTCTATGATGAGGCTATGACAGAGAAAGCTTTTGAGAGAGTTTTTTTGCAAACTGCACTAAAAAAAGCCCTTATAGAGGATGAATTGATTGTCTATTTTCAGCCGCAAATAGATGCAAAACAAAACAAACTAATAGGTATGGAAGCTCTTGTTAGGTGGCAACATCCTACTATGGGTATCATCTATCCTGACAAATTTATACCTCTTGCTGAGACTACTGGAATGATTGTGGAGCTAGATAGAATAGTGATGAAAAAAGCACTATCACAGTTTAAGAAGTGGCGTAATAGCGGATTAAATCCTGGTAAGCTCTCCTTAAATCTAGCAATTAAACAGCTAGAAAAAGCAGACTTTTTAGATTTTTTACAAAAGCTAATAGTCACTTATGAATGCCATTATGAAGAGATAGAGTTTGAACTCATAGAGAGTCAAATCATGCAAAATCCAAAAAAGTCTATTACTGCACTTAAAAAAATTAGTGCACTTGGAATATCTATAGCCGTTGATGATTTTGGAACTGGTTATTCATCCCTTTCATATCTTAAGAGCCTTCCAATTAATAAGTTAAAGATAGATAGGTCTTTTGTACAAGATTTGCCTCACAATGATGAAGATGCAGCTATCTCAAAAACAATTATAAGCCTATGTCAAAATTTAAATCTTACAGTGATCGCTGAGGGAGTTGAAAATGAGGGGCAAAAAAAATTTATGCTAGAAAATGGTTGTGATTTTATACAAGGTTATTTCTATTCACAGCCTCTGTGTGTAGAAGATATGACAGAGTGTTTACGCCGCTTTTAATTTAAGATATCTTGTTGTTCTGGAAAAATAAATTTTTTGTAGTTTATAGGTATGCTAACCAATGGTATACTCCATGATATAGGTATGCTAACCAATGGCGTATTCCATGATAAGTGGGTTGCAAGGGAGATAGTATGTCCCCTGCGATTAAAGAGGCTACTTAGCCCCTCTTGAATGTCTTTTTCTTTCGCTTTCAGTTAAATACTTCTTACGAATACGAATATTTAGAGGAGTTATCTCTAAAAGCTCATCATCTTCTATCCACTCTAGTGCACGTTCTAGTGACATACCTCTTGGCGGGATAAGCTTAATAGCCTCATCTGCACCAGAAGAACGAACGTTTGACTGTGCTTTTCCTTTGATAGGGTTTACTGCTAAGTCATTTGAGCGAGAGTGCTCACCAATAATCATTCCCTCATAAACTTTAGTTTGTGGCCCAATAAAAAGAACTCCACGATCTTGAATACCAAAGAGTGAAAAAGATAGAGTTTCTCCATTTTCCATAGAGACTAGCGCGCCATAACTTCTTGATTCAACTCCTCCAGAATATGGACGAAACTCTAAGAAAGAGTGGTTCATTACACCCTCACCTTTTGTGTCTGTTAAAAACTGACCACGAAAACCTATAAGTGCACGAGCTGGTATTTCAAACTCTATACGCTGGAAGCCTTGTCCCATTGGTAACATTGACTTCATCTCAGCTTTTCTCTTACCAAGTCTCTCAATAACTGAACCACTTAACTCTTCAGGCACATCAATAACTAGATGTTCAAATGGCTCACATTTAACACCTTCTACATCTTTAACAATAACTTCAGGACGAGATACACCAAATTCATAACCTTCACGGCGCATGTTTTCAGCTAAAACTGTGATTTGAAGTTCACCACGACCTGAAACTTTAAATTTACCCTCACCTACAACTTCTAACTTCATAGCAACATTTGTTTGCATCTCAGACTCAAGGCGGTCTTTTATTTTGTTAGATGTTACGTGTTTACCCTCTTGACCAGCAAGTGGTGAGTCATTTACAGAAAATACAACTGTTAGAGTTGGTTCTTCAATATGCATAGGATCTAGTGGAACTGGATTTGAAGGATCACAAATAGTATCTCCAACATCAACTGTCTCAAGTCCTGCAAATGCAACGATATCTCCAGCTTCAGCTTGTTCTATCTCCATACGATTAAGTCCGTGGAAACCTATAAGCTTAGTAATTCTTCCCTTAACAAGTGCTCCATCAGCTTTAGCAAGCATAACATTGTCACCTTTGTTTATGATTCCATTAAATATACGAGAAATTCCTATCTTGCCAACATAGTTATCATAGTCAAGTGTAAAAACTTGTGCTTGTGTGTGGTTATCTCTATCTCCCTCAGGTTCAGGAACATGTTTTAAAATAGTCTCAAAAATACACTCGAAATTTCCATCTGGATCTTCCATGTTGAGTTTTGCTATACCATCACGAGCTGCTGCATAGATAACTGGGAAATCTTGTTGCTCATCTGTTGCACCCATATCTGCAAATAGGTCAAACATCTCATCAACTACGCGTTCTGGTTCAGCTGAAGGTTTATCAATCTTGTTTATAACAACAATAGGTTTTTTACCTAGTGCTAACATCTTTTTTACAACAAACTTTGTTTGTGGCATAACGCCTTCATAAGCATCAACTAAAACTAAAACACCATCAACCATTTTAAGAACACGCTCAACTTCTCCACCAAAGTCAGCGTGGCCCGGAGTGTCGATAATATTAATCTTATAATCTTTATAACGAATAGCCGTGTTTTTAGAAAGAATAGTGATCCCTCTCTCTTTTTCTATAGCATTGCTATCCATTGCACGTTCGTCGTGGTGTTCGTGAGTTCCATATGTTCCTGATTGTTCTAACAAGCCATCAACGATCGTAGTTTTACCATGGTCAACGTGTGCAATAACTGCAATATTTCTAATCTTTTGCATCAATTTTTCTCCATTGATATTTCCAAATTTTAGTATTAAAGAAGCAGTAGGAAACTTCTTTATAGAGATGGAAAAATTTTCGCGATTATATCTAAAAAAAGCTTTATTTTTAACCAATCACTCTTGTAAAATTTAAAGTATCTAAAATAAATCATCATTTTATTGTTATAATATCTCAAAATATACTCTTAAAATAGATATTTATTACTATAATATTAGTTTTAAGAAAAATTACTAAAACCAAATGATAAGAGAAAATATGATTGATTATCCAAACTTTTTAGATAAAATCTTTGACAAATTAAGAGTAAAAAATGCAAAAGCCATTATAGTTGGTGGATATATTAGAGATACTTTACTAGGTTTTGACTCAATTGATATAGATATTGAAGTTTATAATGTAGATAGTTTTGATGAGTTGCAAAATATCTTAGAAGAGTTTGGAGAAATAAATATAGTCGGGAGGAGTTTTGGAGTTTGTAAGTTAAAGATGGAAAATTATGATTTAGATTTTACTCTTCCTAGACTTGATTCTAAAGTAGCATCTGGACATTTGGGCTTTGATATAAAAATAGATAAAGGACTTAACTTTAAAGATGCAGCAAGAAGAAGAGACTTTAGTATCAATGCTATTGGTTTTGATGTTGAGAGTAAAACTATACTTGATCCCTTTAATGGACTAGATGATTTAAAAAATAAAATCCTTAAAATGGTTGATGCAGAGACATTTGTAGATGACCCTCTTAGAGTCTTAAGAGCTGTAGGTTTTTGCTCAAGATATAATTTTGCCATGCACAAAGAGCTGTTTAACCTATGTTTTAACATGATTAAACAAGATGCACTACATGAACTTCCAAAAGAGAGAGTCTATGAAGAAATTAAAAAAATCTTACTCAGATCTACTAAACCTTCTATTGGATTTAAACTCTTAAGAGAACTAGATGCACTAAAATATTTTAAAAATTTAGATTTTCTAACTCCAGATGATTGGCATCTTGTTATGGAAGCACTAGATAGATTTGCATCTAAGAAAACTACCAATGCTAAGACTAATGAGATTTTGATGCTTGCTATTCTTTGTTATAGGTTTAATAAAATAAAAACAGAAGAGTTTGTTATATCTTTGAGTGATGATAAGTTTCTCTTAAAAGAAGTTTTAATTCTTCTTCAGTTTGTCCCAAAACTTTTAGAGTTATCTTCTAATGGGACAAATAATAAATTGAGTAATTATGATATTTACAAACTAGCTAGCTTAGTAAATATTAGAAATCTTTGTATTTTAAATGAAGCTCTATTTGGCACTGGAAAAGCTATAAAATTAAGAGCAAAAGAGTTAGGAGTAATAGATAAAAAATTAAGAGCTATTTTAATGGGAAGAGACTTGATTTTGTTAGGGCTAGAACCATCAACTGACTTCTCAAATATTTTAGATGCGAGCTACGAAGCTCAAATGAGAGAAGAATTTTCTACTAGAGATGAAGCGTTAAAATGGTTAAAAAACTATCTTTCTAACTACCAATAACTCCCATTTTTCTTTGAATCTCACTCTTCATATTCATAGTTTCAATAGCTTTATTTAAAGAGTCTCTTATCTTAGAGTGATATATTTGCTTATTATCATTATCATACTTTTCTATAATCTCTTTTGAGGCTTCAAAGAGCTCTATAGCCACTTCTATAGCCTCTATTGTGATTTTTTTATTGGCTAAAATATTTATTATTAAGTCAAGCCCTTTTCTTATCTTACTATCCATATCTTCTATATCTATATATCTCTTGTCTGTTTTTTCATCTACTTCTAGAAGTCTTTTTAAAACCTCTTTTAAACCATCTTCACTTACAGGTAGATCTGAAATTCTATTATTAATATATGATCGCATATCTGTTAGATTCATCTTAGAAATCCTCTCAACTAACTCATTATGCATCTTTTCTTCATCATTTGTAGAGATTCCTATTTTACCTAACATATTTGAAAACATATCTACCTTCTATCTATTAAATTTTTGAACTATCTATTTCTATTACTGTATGAACATTTCCACGAGGATTATAATCGGCTACAATTTTCATGTATTTAGGCTTTATTTTACTCTCAAGCATCTCATATATCTCATTTGCACTATTTTCATGAGAGACGTGTCTCTCTCTAAAAGAGTTTATATATAACTTCATTGCTTTAAGTTCTACTACAAATTCATCTGGAGTATATTCCAAATATATAGTTGCATAGTCTGGATATCCACTTCTAGGACACAAACAAGAAAATTCTGGAAGCGTCATTTTTATAAGATAATTTCTTTTATATTGATTTGGCCATATTTCTAAATCTTTCTCTACATCAAATTCATTTACAATTTTTTCACCATATTTCATATTTGTTTTCCTTATTTTTTTATCTCAAAGATATAATTTCCCTAAAAGAAATCTATATATAACTCTTTAAGTTTTTGTAAAATCTTATAAGATTCTATCATCTTTATCCAAGATTTTACACCTTTTTTACGTGCTATAAGGTTAAAACCATCTATATTGTGCATATAACGGAGTATCCGGACACCCATGTCGTTTGAGTTCGGACAGTTTAAAAAGAGATATTTTCTGTAACAGTATTTTAGCATAAAGTGTCCGAATGCTTTTTTAATACTCGTCACTTTTGAT
>JAQUFE010000092.1 GCA_028684815.1 Sulfurimonas sp. | reverse complement strand
GAGTGCAAAAGCATAAAGATAGATGTTAAAAACTTTGAATTTTCAAAATCTCACAAAAGAGTTATGAAGAGAGCTAAAGGGATAAAAAGTTATATACAGGCTCCAAGTATGACCAAAGAGCATCTCAAGCTATTTGATAAATATCATCTCCACATGAGAGATAAAAAAGGCTGGGAGCACTCTTATGTAAATCCACAAAATTACTACACCTCTTTTGTAAATGGACACAATGGTTTTGGATATGAAATTTTATACTATGATGCAGACAGGCTTATTGGAGTAGACCTTATAGATATACTCCAAGACGGCATCTCTTCTATCTACTTTTACTACGACCCTGACTACAGCAGTTACTCCTTAGGCAAACTCTCACTGCTTTATGAGATAGAGTTTGCAAAAACGCAAAAAAAAGATTGGATATATCTAGGTTACTATGTAAAAGATTGTGACTCACTCTCATACAAAGCCTTATATAAACCATACTTAACTCTCCAAGGAAGGCCTGAGGAGCATGAAAATTTTAGTTGGATTTAGACAACTATTTTACTTATTTTTTATCTCAGCCTTTCTTTTCTTTTGCTCTTCTTCTAGGGTTTTTTGCGTACTCTCTTGTTTAAGCCTATCTTTTTCCCTGATACTCTTTATTTTATTCTCTTGCGCCTCTTCATTTAAAAGTATAGATGTATTTTTTTTAGTATTTTTAGTTTTTAAATCCTTGTCTCTGTCTAAAAACTCTTTTACTACACCCTGTTCATCTAACTCATTAGAGTGTGCAAAATAAAATTCTAAAATCTCATATTTATATCTTTGGGTATCAATAAGCCCTGAGTTTATAAGCTTTTGCCAAAGTTTTGAATCTTCTTTTTCTACGGATTCTTTGTACAAATCTTGCACATATCTATAAAATATATCATTTGTTTTTGATAGCTTCCTTAAGGTATTTAGATACTCTTTTTTGTCTAAACCTTCACTGCTACTCTCAATGCTAAACCCTCTCTTTTTAGCCACATAGACACTTTCAACATAGCTCTCTATTTCGCTCTCATACTCTTTAAATTCTGATATATCTTTTAACTCTCTAATCATTTCTACCTTGTCATATATTACATCACCTAAAGCTGAATAAATTTTAGGGTTTGCACTTAGAAGTGTTGCTAAAAGGAGCAAAACGAGTATCTTAATCATAAAAGTTCCATAAAATAAAATTTTTCGTATTATATCAGAATATAAATGATAGAATTTCACATGACAAAGATACTAAAACAAGAACTAATAATCTTCACAGCGTTGCTTACAGTCCTGATACTTATTATGCATCCAGATATGCTTAGTGACCCTACAGTTAGACTAGCAGCTATGCAGCAAAAGTCAAACTACGTACATCCGCTTCTATATACTTTTTTTGTATATCTAATTCTATTTTTTCTTAGAGCAATCATCTCTTTGGTTACGAAGTTTTTTAAGATAGATAAGTAGCAATAAACATATAAGTTTACGCACTTTTGCATAAGAGTACGAGCTAGAAAGCATCTCAACGAGGTTGAAACCTCGCTTCCAAACAAGTACAAAGTAAATAAAAATTTAGAAACAATACAAAGTTATTAGGGCTTCTCGTTCCATCCTCTCCTGAGGTCGAACGCATTGAGCTTAAATAGACATAAGAATACATCACAGGTGTAATGAGGGATGGAGTGTTAACTTAATGCGCCAATTCAAGTAGTAAGTGCAACACTTGATTAAACTGCTGCATAAGATGAAGTAAGAGTGCGATTTACAAATTATAAGATTGAATTAAAAATAGATATATTTGGTTTTAAGAAGAATTTTTAGTGTAGGTTCAAAGAGTCAGAAGACTCTTTGAAAGTAGTTATTAACCGTTTCTTTTTTTCTGAATCTCTTCAGAAACATTTCTAGGAACTTCAGCATAGTGATCAAATTCCATAGAATAAGTAGCACGACCCTGAGTAGCTGAACGTAGGTCAGTTGAATAACCAAACATCTCAGCAAGTGGAACAAAGGCATCAACAATTTTGTTACCTGAACGGTCACTCATATTGTTTACTTGTCCACGACGACGATTAAGGTCGCCAATTACATCACCCATATAATCTTCTGGAACTTCTACTTCAACTTTCATAAGAGGCTCTAGTATAACAGGTCTAGCTTTTCTACAACCCTCCTTAAATGCCATTGAAGCAGCAAGTTTAAATGCCATCTCATTTGAGTCAACATCATGATATGAACCATCATAAAGAGTAATATCCATGTCTTCCATTGGATAACCAGCTAGTACACCATTAGACATTGTCTCAGCACAACCCTTCTCAACAGCTGGAATATACTCTTTTGGAATAACCCCACCTTTGATCTCATTGTGGAAAACAAAACCAGTACCAGCTTCACCTGGCTTAATTGTAAGATAAACGTGACCAAATGCACCACGACCACCTGATTGCTTAGCATACTTGTGTTCTTGATTAACTTCGTCTTTAATAGTCTCACGATAAGAAACTTGTGGAGCACCAACTTCAGCATCAACTTTGAACTCTCTTTTCATACGATCAACAAGAATTTCAAGGTGAAGTTCACCCATTCCTGAAATAATAGTCTGACCTGTCTCTTCATCAGTATGAACTCTAAAAGATGGATCTTCAGCAGCAAGTTTACTTAATGCGATACCCATTTTTTCTTGGTCAGCTTTAGTTTTTGGTTCAACTGCAACAGAGATAACTGGTTCTGGGAAATCCATTCTCTCTAGAACAACTAGATCGCTTGGATCACAAAGAGTATCACCTGTAGTAGTTGATTTTAGTCCAACAACTGCACCGATTTCACCTGCATAGATAGTCTTTACGTCTTCACGCTTAACAGCATGCATCTTCATGATGCGCCCAATACGCTCTTTTTTATCTTTCGTAGAGTTGTGAACATAAGAACCTGAGTCCAATGAACCACGGTATACACGGATAAAAGTTAACTGACCAACAAATGGGTCTGTCATAATTTTAAACGCTAGTGATGCAAATGGACCATTATCAGTTGAGTCAACAAAAACTTCTTTTGTCTCATCATCCATCATAGTTCCATTAATCGCTGGAGCTTCAACTGGAGATGGTAGGTAAGCTACAATTGCATCCAAAAGTGTTTGAACACCCTTGTTTTTAAATGCAGTACCTGGAAGCATTGGAACGA
>JAQUFE010000091.1 GCA_028684815.1 Sulfurimonas sp. | reverse complement strand
AGCTCACATGACAATACTTTTTATACACTAGAAGCTCTAAAAGCTGAGATAGAGGCACAAGAGGCTGAACTTTTATCTATGAATATACAGCTTGATAAGATGAGCATAAAAGCTCCATTTAATGCCATTGTAGTAAAAAGAAATGTTGATGTTGGAGAGTGGGTAACAGAGGGAAGTAGTGTTTTAAATATAGTAGATCCAAAGAGTATAGAAGCTGTGGTAAATGTTCCGAGTCAGTTGTTGAGCATATTAAAAGAGGGACAAAAACTCCAAGCAAAGATAGATGAAAGAGAGATAGAAGTTAGCATCAAAAGTATAGTCCCTCTAGCAGATACAGCGAGTAGAACACTTCCTCTAAAACTCTCTTTTGCATCTGAGAATAGCTTAGTTGAGGGGATGCGAATAGATGTAGAGGTTCCAACTCTAAAAAAACAAAAAGTCTTGCTAGTTCCTCGTGATGCAGTTATTAAAAGATTTGGCAGTTATGTAGTCTTTAGTGTGGTAGATGCTAAAGCTGTAATGCTAAATGTAAAAGTAGTAAACTATAGCCAAAATGAAGCTGCGATTCTTAGTGATGAACTCAGCGTCGGTCAAAGAGTTGTTACAAAAGGAAATGAAAGAATTTTCCCAAATATGGGTGTAGTTGAGAAGGGTGATTAATGAACTTTATTGATTTCTCTATCAAAAAACCCGTAACTATTCTTGTTGGGGTTCTCTTAATCATTATGTTTGGACTAGTAGCTCTTACGCAACTCCCATATAAGCTTACACCAAATGTAGTTGAACCTGAGATTGGAGTTATCACTGTGTGGCCAGGGGCTACTCCTAGTGAGATTGAGCGAGATATTGTCCAAAAGCAAGAAGACCAACTAAAATCAACTCCAGGTTTAGTCCGTTATGAGGCTATGGCATCTGATAATATGTCTGAAATCACTCTTACTTTTGATGTCTCAACTGATATGAATAAGGCTCTACTTGAAGTCTCAAACAAGCTAAATCAAGTAGAAAACTACCCTGAAAATGTTGAAAAGCCCATCATTCAATCAGCAGGTTCTACTGCTTCGCCTACTATTTGGATGGGTTTTATCGCAGACGAGGGTAATGACAGAGATATAGACACATACTTAAGCTACTTAGACAACGAAATAAAAGAGCAGTTTGAACGCATAAAAGGCGTGGCTGGAATTTTTGTGCCAGGTGGAACGCTAGATGAACTTCACATAAGACTCTCACCTGCAAAACTTGCGGCTCACGCTTTAACTATAGAAGAAGTTGCAGATGCCATAGTAGCTGAGAACATCGATACAGCCGCTGGAACGGTGGATATAGATAGACGAACTTATCGCGTTAGAACCTCTGCTAGATTTAAGTCTATAGAGGAGCTAGAACAGATGGTTCTCTTTAATGATGGAGTTAGAAGTATTCGCTTAGGCGAAGTAGCTACCATCTCAGAAGGTCACGCAAAAGTAGTTGCAAATATCTTACAATCAAGCGGAGATAAACTAAACAAAGCACTTATCTATGGTGTTAGAATGGAGCCATCAGCCAATGTTGTAGAGACTACAAACAAGGTTGAAGAGGTCTTTAACCATTTAAATGCAAATGTTTTGCCAGAACACAAGATCCACCTTGATTGGTTCTTTGACCAAAGAGACTATATACAAGGGGCCATTGAGCTAGTTCAGCAAAATATTGCAATTGGTGGGGCCTTAGCTATCGTTATCTTGCTACTTTTCTTGCGTTCATTTTTACCTACTGTGGTGGTTTCAGCCGCAATTCCTATAAGTGTAATCGCTACTTTTATAGTCCTTAGTGCGATGGATAGAAGCCTAAATACAATCTCACTAGCGGGAATCTCTTTTGCAGTTGGGATGCTACTAGATAGTGCCATTGTTGTACTAGAAAATATAGACAGGCATCTAAAGATGGGTAAAAAGCCATTTGAAGCTGCACATGATGGAACTGTAGAAGTTTGGGGAGCCTTGGTTGCATCTGCACTTACTACCATCGCAGTTTTCTTACCTGTTATATTTTTGCAATCAGAAGCAGGACAGCTCTTTAAAGATATAGCGATTGCGGTTACTGCATCTATAACCTTTTCTCTTTTTGTATCCATCTCAGTTATCCCAATGCTTTGGACACAGTTTTTAAAGATAAGTAAGAGTGACCATGAAAAAGAGCATGAAATTGCTACTAAACCAAGAGACTCTTTTTTAGTAGCAATGGCAAAAAAAGTTGGTGCTTTTTTTATGGGTGTGGTTGAGTGGAGTTTAAAAAGAAGAATTAACCAGTTTGTAACCATCATATCTATGGGAGCGCTCTCAGGATTTTTGATTTTTATCTTTTTCCCAAAGATGGAGTACTTACCTCAAGGTAATCAAAACCTAGTGATGAACATACTTATCCCACCTCCAGGACTCTCAGAAGATGAGAAAAAAGATATAGGGAAAAAACTTCATGAACATATGAAGCCTCACTATAGCAAAGATGAGGGTGGCATCCCACCTATAAAACATACATTTTATGTCTCATATCAAGACCTTATTATCCAAGGAATGATATCCACCGAGGAGAGTAGAGCAGCAGAGTATGTTCCTTTTATGATGCCTGCAGTAAACAGCTTTCCTGGCGTCTTTGGCATCTCACTTCAAAGGGGTGTTTTTGAGCAGGGGATAGGCGAGGGTAGAAATATAGACATCGACATAAGTGGTGATGATATGCAGAAGCTAACTCAGATAGGGGGGATGCTCTTTGGTGCAATCTCGCAACAGATGAAAGGCGCTCAAACTCGCCCAGTTCCATCCATAGAAGTTCTCTTTCCAGAGGCTCTGCTCCTTCCAGATAGAAATGCGCTTGCAAGCGTTGGGATGAACAGCCGAAGCTTCGGTTTTGCAGCAGATGTCTTGCTTGATGGTAGAAAGATTAGTGAATATACAGCAGATGGAGCTAAGTCAATTGATTTGATATTAAAGTCGGATGATGAGCTTATTAACTCGCCAGAGGCACTATATTTGACTCAGATAGCAACACCAAAAGCAGGGCTAGTTCCTATCTCTGAACTCTCGCATCTAGTGCATACTACAAGTATCACTAAGATTCGCCACGTTGAGGGCAAAAGGACTATCACGCTCCAAGTGACACCGCCAACCACTATGACGCTAGAGGAGAGTGTTGAAAGATTAGCTCTTATTGTAAAAG
>JAQUFE010000090.1 GCA_028684815.1 Sulfurimonas sp. | reverse complement strand
GATTAATAAGCGACTGAATGTCGGCTCTTATAAATCATCAGTTACTATATCTATCTCTAAAAGCTTTTGCTCCATCTTTACTTGAGTCTATTGTCTCAGAGCAGTTTTTAAATGAAAACCTTAGCTTACTCTGCTCTATGGTCTGTATCTCTTTAATCTCATCTGTATTTATAAGATAGGAGCGATGAATGCGTACAAAATTGTGTACTTTTAGTTTTGCCTCCAAATCTGAAATCTTCTTAGCATAGTAGGAAAAGCCCTTAGCGCATCTAAGCATCACTTCAGACAAATCAGCCTTTACATAAAAAATCTCTTCAGGTTTTAAGAGTAAGTAGGTATCTGCATTTTTACTTAAAACTCTCATCTCATCTTTAGTAGAACCCTGCATCTTAACTCGGCTTAGAGACTCTTTTACCTGCTCAAGGCTATAAGGTTTAACAAGATAAGCAACTGCTCCAATATCAAAAGCTTTTAGGGCGTGTTGCTCGTAAGCAGTTTGAAAGATTATAGAGATATTTTCATCAAGATATCTTAGCTCATAAGCGAGTTCTAAACCGCTTACTTGTGGCATATTTATATCTAAAAAGACTACATCATACTTTGAGCTTTTCATCAGCTCTATAGCAGCATCTGCGTCACAAGCTTCATCAACTTGGCTAACTTCTAAAGTACTTAGCATCCTATTTAGTCTAAGCCTTGCTAACTCTTCATCATCTACTATTAAAACTCTCACAGCACTCTCCTAGATATATAGTAAACGAAACTCTATCATAACTCTCTTCTTAGTAAAGCATAAAATCATTTTCAAGTCTAACTAAGTTGTTTCCTTTTATCTGCTTAATACTATCTGCTAATTTCAGAGTTTTTTCCTCTTCATAAGCTATGGAGCTTTGCGCTTCAAGATTAAACTTACTCATATTTGCATCTAGATATCCAGTATCAAATTTCCCTTTTTTAAAACCCTCATCTCTTACTATCTCTCTATGAAGCGGTATATTTGTTTTAAAGCCCTCTATATGAAACTCATCCAGTGCTCGTCTAGCCTTAGCAACTGCTCCATCCCAATCAAGTGCCCACACAATCAACTTCCCAAGCATAGAGTCATAACAAGTTGGTGTTTCATATCCGCTATATAGGCTGGTATCAAGTCTTACTCCAGGTCCACCAGGTGTAAGATATTTTTTCACTACTCCAGCTGTGGGCATAAAGTTGTTTTGCGGGTCTTCTGAGTTGATTCTAAATTCTATAGCATATCCTCTAAATTGTATCTCGCTTTGTAAATACTTTAGTTTATCACCAGCAGCTATCTCTATCATTCTTTGGATAATGTCAACTCCTGTTACTATCTCAGTGACAGGATGTTCTACTTGAACTCTGGTATTCATCTCTATGAAATATATATTATCCCTCTCATCAACTAAAAATTCAACGGTCCCAACACTCTCATATCCAAGTTTTTTCATAGCATTTACAGAGATAGCACAAAGTTTTTGTCTAACTTCATCATTTAAAAGTGGCGAGGGAGTTATCTCTATAACCTTTTGATGTCGCCTCTGAATCGAGCAATCTCGCTCACCTAAATGGAGTACATTTGCATATTTATCAGCAATGATTTGAATCTCAATATGTCTAGGATTTTGAACATATTTTTCTATAAAAACATCTCCTTTGCCAAAATATTTTATAGATTCATTTGTAGCAGAGCTAAACATTTTAGAAAAATCATCAGCAAAATGGACAATCCTCATACCTCTTCCACCACCGCCAAAAGCTGCTTTTATTATGATGGGATAACCTATCTCTAAGGCAATTCTTCTCCCCTCTTCTTCATCTATGATAGGAGAACTCGTTCCCTCTAAAACAGGGACTCCTATCTTTTTCATAGCAACTTTTGAAGCCATTTTATCTCCAAAGAGTTCTATATGATGTGGTTTTGGTCCTATAAAAATCAAACCATTATCTTCGCACGCTTGAGCAAACTCTGCATTTTCTGATAAAAAGCCATAACCAGGATGGATGGCATCACACTTTGTTCTTTTTGCTATATCAATTATTTTGTCATACTTGAGATATGCATCTATTGCATTTCCAACTATTGGGTAGCTCTCATCAGCTCTTGCAACCCAGATTCCATTGACATCGACTTCTGAGAAAACAACTACTGATTTTATTTCAAGTTCTTTACAAGCTCTTATGATTCTTAGGGCAATCTCGCCTCTATTAGCTACTAAAATCTTAGTTATCTTTTGCATAAACATATCCTAGCATTAAATTTGGATGTTATTTTAGTAGATTAGTAGGAGGAAATTCTTCTTCTTTTTTGTCAATTTATTTGTTTATTAAAACAGTTAGAATTGTCTAAAATTGTTATTTTTATTATCCTTTGGTGCTATAATTATTTATGAATAAAATTACTCTGCAAAAAAACACTAAAATATCAAACAGCATAATGTATTACATCTATACACATATAGATGTAAATATTGACCTAAATGAACTAAGTCACAATCTTGGCATAAGCAAGTTTCATATGCATAAAGTGTTTAAAAATACATTTGGCAAAAATATCTATGAGAGTATAAAATCCATAAGACTACAAAAAGCAGCCAGCCTACTTTTGACCAATAAATACTCTACTATCTCAGAAGTGGCAAATCTATGTGGATATAGTTCTCACTCCTCTTTTATAAAAGCTTTTAGGGGGAAGTTTGACGCCTCGCCAAAAGATTGGAGGAATGGTGCATATAAAAACTATTCAAATTCCATCTTACAAGCATCAAATATATCTACAAACTCTAATGTAGATTACTCAAAACTATCTGCAACAATAGTCAATATGCCCTCAGTAGAGAGTTACTACATTCGCAACAATGGATATATAAACAATGTTAAAGAGACTTGGCAAAAACTATATACTTTGATTTTGGATAATAATATAAAAAACTATCAAATGGTAGCGCTTTTACACGACAATCCAGCCATCACAGACCTCAATAACTGCCAATATATAGCCTGCATCATCACAGATGAGCAAGAGGAGATATTTACAAATAGATTACCAAAATTTAAAATCTCTAATGGCGTATATGCAAGGTTTGATCTAAAAGGAAGTGGTGAAGATATACTAAGATTTATGCAATGGGTATATCATGATTGGCTAGTCGGTAGCGAGTATGAGACAACAACAAAACCCTCTTTTATTA
>JAQUFE010000047.1 GCA_028684815.1 Sulfurimonas sp. | reverse complement strand
TTGTTTAGTTGAGAGTGTAGTCTATGAGTTGAGTGTGGAGTAATAAGAGCAAACTCCGCAGTTTTTTTCTTCATACCCAACCACTCAGCTGGTTCTAACCAACTCGGATGCGCCTTACAATCATCATAGTTCATATCTTCAATTGTTTTAGAGTAGATCTCAATTCTTCCAGATGGAGTACCAAGTGGATCTAAGATAGGATCTTCTATAAAATCTGCATATCTTACGAATTGTGTATTTTCATAAGGAGTCTCAAAAATAATAGGCTCATTTTTAGCCCAGAACTCTCTAAAGTTTGGCATTGTCATACTCATCGCTTTAGCTTGTGTTTGAGCTTTTGTATAGAACTCTTCTATCCACTGCATCTCAGTTTTGTTTTGTGTGTACTCTTTATGTACTCCAAACTCTTTTGCTAAATCACTAAAGATTTGATAATCATCTCTAGACTCAAACTGTTTTTTAACTGCTTGCTTCATTGGAACGATATTTAGGTTTGAGTAGTCTCCAGTTCCCGTAATATCATTTCTCTCATAACTCGTAGTTGTAGGCATTACAATATCTGCCATTCTAGCTGTTGGAGTCCAAAATGCTTCATTGATAACAACTGTTCTAGGCTTTCTCCAAGCTTTAATCATATTGTTTGTATCTTGATGGTGAACCAATGGATTTCCACCAGCCCAGTAGATAAAATCAATCTCTGGATATGTTATCTCTTTGCCATTAAACTGGATTTTTTTACCAGGATTTAAAAGAGCGTCTGCAACTCTTGCAACAGGGAAAGAAAATTTAGCTGCATTTTGTAGCCACTCTGCACCTTCTGCATTTTCATTTGCTGTAACATTTGCAGTTATTCCACCAACTATAGCGCTTTTAGCAGTTGGAACACCACCGTTTGAGTAGTGATAAGAGAGTCCAAAACCGCCACCTGGTTTACCAATCTGTCCAAGCATTGAAGCTAGAGTTATTAGCATCCAGTGAGTTTGTTCTCCATGATGAGCTCTTTGCATACCCCATCCAGACATAAACATAGTTGTGTTATCAAAAAATAGCACTGCTAACTCTTTGATTGTTTTTTCATCAATCCCACATATTTTTGAAGCCCAAGCTGCACTCTTTACAACTTTGTCTTTTTTTCCATAGATGTAATCTTTAAACTCATCAAAGCCCTCAGTGTACTCTTCTAAAAACTCTTTATCATATTTCTTAGCTTCAATTAGAGAGTGAGCCATACCTATCATTAGAGCGACATCAGTATTTGGAACAGGAGCTACCCACTGTGCATTTAAGTATTCACAAGTCTCCGTCTTAAAAGGGTCGATGCAGATGATTTTTTTACCTGAATTTTTTAATTCTTCAAGATATTTAAGTCCATAATCATCAGATGCAGTCCATGCAATTTTTAGAGTAGCCGCAGGATTTGCTCCCCAGATAACTACAACTTTTGAATGCTCTAGTACAATAGGCCAAGATGTTTGTTGCTCGTAAACTTCAAGAGTTCCTAAAACATGCGGCATTATTACTTGTGAAGCGCCTGTTGAGTAGTCTCCAACTGTTCCTGTAAAACCACCAGTTGCAGTCATAAATCTATGAAGTAGGATTCTACAGTTGTGCATATTTCCACTACTCTTCCATCCATAACTACCTGCAAAAACACCCTCTGCGCCTTTGTCTTTTCTAGTTTTTTTAAGCTCTGTTGCTATTAGTTTTATAGCATCATCATAAGAGACTCTAACCCACTCATCGTTACCTCTAAGTTCTGGTTTTGGATTGTTTGGATCTTTTAAGTATGACTTTCTAACCATTGGATATTTAACTCTATCTTTTGCATAGACTAAGTCTTGCGTATGGTGTTGAAGAGAGTTTTTTATCCCTGATACTTTTTGATAAGGCTCTGACTTTACAATCACTCCATCTTTGATGGTTAGCTTTAGCATTCCCCAGTGGGCAGCAGTTAATACCTCTCCATTTTGAACTAATTTTGTAGAAAACTTTACAATCGTTCCAGCTAGGAGTTGCCCTCTACTTGTTACAACATCTATAAATGGAACAGCTGCGAAGAGTGCAGCAAACTTTAGTACATTTCTTCTTTTTAAGTTTGTATTTTGCATGTTATTTTTCTCCTATGTCTTTTGAGTGTTTTTGTAGAAATTGTGTAACAAGATATACATCTTCTTTTGTCATAGCCGTTCTATTTGACATCGACTTTATCATGCTTGGCCACTGGTTTGATGTGTATTCATTGTTTGGGTGTGCTGGGTGACAAATAGAGCAGTTGTCTTTATACATAGCTTCTGCATTTTTATATAAAGAGCTTAAATCTTTTGTCAAATTGTCATCTGTTATGTAAGCAGTAAGGGCTACTTTACTCCATTCTACGCCATCTTTATCTTTACTAGTTGAAATAGTTCTAATATCAAACTTAGCTTTTTTACTAAGACCTGCAGTTAAAATTCTTTTACCCGTTGTAAAATAGACTGCACTAGAGACTCCATCTTTCATAAAGCCCTCAATCTCAACTTTTACCTTGCCATCTTTTTTCTCTAAGATTTTTACTTCTGAGGTAGGAAGAAGTCTTCCCTCGCTTCTTTTGCCATCTGGTGATGTAAATATATCTTTTACAGAACTTGAGTACACAGACTCACTTGCAAACAGAGATCCACTTAAAAAAATGAATCCAATCATTAAACTTTTTATCATCTTACTTCCTTAATTATGATTTTTAACTATTGGGATGATAGGAGAATAAAGTAGCAAAAAAGTCGAATAAATTAATCGCCTATTAGATTTTTTTGCGATTTTTTATAGTTACAATTTTTCAAACACAAGCTAGAAGGAAAAAATTATGGACAGTTCAAGAAGAGATTTTTTAAGAAAAAGTGTAGCAGGATCTGCTGCATTGGCGGTAAGTGGAAGCTCAGTAGGAGCTGCAAACATATTTGAATCAAGAACAGTAAAAATTCCAAGTGCATCTCACTTTGGTGCTTTTTACGCTCATGTGAGAGATGGCAAGATAGTAGATATCACTTCTCAGCTAGACTCAGATGCCAACCCTACTGTTATAGTAAAAGGTTTAGCAGATAGAAATAGCTCAAACTCAAGAGTAAAATACCCAGTAGTAAGAAAATCTTACTTAGAGGGTAAAGGTAGAGGCGACTTAAGAGGTAAAGAAGAGTTTGTTAGAGTTTCTTGGGATACTGCCCTAGACCTTGCAGCGGATGCCATCAAAAGAGCTCAGAAAAAAGGTGGAAACGAAGCGCTATACAATGCATCTTATGGTGGTTGGTCAATGCCAGGTGCATTTAAACCAAATGTACTAGCTGGTAGATTTTTTAACCAAATCGGTGGAGCAATTGGAACAGCAGGCGAATACTCAAATGGTGCAGCAGGCCCTACAAATCCAGCAATAGTTGGAGATATGGAAGTTTACTCTATTCAAACTGCGCATGAGCAAATCATAGCAAATACAAAAGTTTTGGTCTTATGGGGAGCAGATCCTTACAAAACTCAAAGAGCAGGATATTCTGTACCAAACCATAGATGCTATGACGCTTATGAAGAGTATAAAAAAGCTGGAATCAAAGTTGTTTTAATTGACCCAATTTACACAAAATCAGGTCAAGAATTTAACGCAGATTGGATAAAAATCAGACCAGGTTCTGATGTGGCTATGATGATGGCTATGATGCACTATCTATATAAAACTGGTAAATATGACAAAGCATTTATTGAGAAATATACTCATGGTTTTGATAAATTTTTACCATATCTCTTAGGTAAGAGTGATGGAGTTGAAAAAACTGCAGCGTGGGCTGAAAAACTAACAGAGATACCTGCAAAAACTATTGAAAATCTAGCTGATCTTATGGTCTCAAACAGAACTATGATAGCTGGAAACTGGGCGATGCAAAGAGCTGAGCATGGTGAACAAGTAGATTGGAGTATTATAACTCTTGCATCTATGATAGGACAAGTTGGACTACCAGGTGGTGGCTTTGGTTTTTCTATGCACTATGAGGGTGGTGGAGATGCAGCTTCTGGAAAGAGAACTGTTGGTGGTATTAGTCAAGGAAAAGGTGGAGAGGTAAGTCTTACTATTCCAGCTTCAAGAATGAGCGACCTTATCAACAAACCAGGGCAAAAGGTTACATATAAAGGCAAGGTTATAACATATCCAAAAATTGAGTTTATGCTTAGTGCTGGAGGCTCTCCAATAGGTCACCAACCAAACACAAATGAGCTAATAGATGCTATGAGAAAACTTGATACTGTAGTTGTAGTGGAGCCATGGTGGACACCAACTGCTAAGATGGCAGATATTGTTTTTCCAGCAACTACGACCATGGAGAGAGATGATATAGCGAGTGGAATGTCATACTCAAACGATAGAATCTATGCAATGAAGCAGATAGTAAAACCTAGATATGAGTCAAAAGATGATTATGAGATTTTTACACTTTTGGCAAAAAGATTTGGTACAGAGAAGAAGTACACGAGAGATAGAACTGCAAAAGATTGGTTAGAGGGACTCTACTCAAAATCTTATGCAAGAAGAGAGATGAATATCACTTATGAAGAGTTTTGGGATAAAGGTTCAGTTCACTATGAGATTCCAGATGAGGCTAGAAAATATGTGCGACACTCAGCTTTTAGAGCTGACCCTGTAAATAACGCTCTAAAGACTGAGACTGGAAAGATTCAAATCTTCTCTGAGCAGTTTGCAAGCTATAACTACAAAGATTTTAAAGGTCATCCAATGTGGTTTGAGCCTACAGAGTGGTTAGGAAACAAGGAGTTAATGAAAAAGTATCCATTACACTTAGTGTCTCCACACCCAACATATAGAATCCATACACAAATGGACAATACATGGGTTCAAAATGCTCATAAAGTTCAAGGTCGTGAGCCAATAAGAGTATCTCCAAATGATGCAAAAAAGTTTGGTATAAGTGATGGTGAAATCGTAGAGGTTTATAATGATAGAGGTAGTATTTTAGCAGGTGTAGTTGTAACGAAGACTATTAGAGATGGAGTTGTAGCGATTGAAGAGGGTGCTTGGTACTCTCCAGAAGATAGCACAAAAGCTAACACAAGATGTAACTCAGGGCAAGTAAACTTACTAACTTCCTCAAGACCAACATCACAGATGGCGAGTGCAACAACTGCAAACTCGACACTAGTTTCTATCAGAAAAGCAGGCGTAGTTAGTCCAAATGTGGCATATAATCCACCAAAAATTCAAGGAGCATAAGGTGAAAAAGGTTTTAGGAAAAATATTAATAAGTCTGTTTGTAGTTGGAACACTCACTGCTTTAGTTGCTAGTGATACCTTTATCTTTCAAACTGCAAAAGTTAAGATAGATAATAAAGAAGGGAGCCTCTATATTGGGACTCCTGTAAAAGTTTTAAAAAGTGTAGATGAGAAAAATGTTTTAGTAGAGTTCTCAGGTATGGCTTTTGGAGATAAACTCTATACTGGCAAAACACAATCTCTTTTGATGGCAACAAAAACTGAGGGAAGTTTTGGGGATAAAGAACAGATAGTTAAAGTTCAAGCTATCATAGAAAAAGGTTACCTCTCAGAAGTTCCAGAAGAGATTTGGGAAGAGCATGAAGAGTTCTTTTATGAGATGTGTACACAGTGTCATGGAGCTTATAAGCCACAATCGCATACAATGTTAGAGTGGGATGCAATCCTTCAAACTATGAGTGGCTTTGCTCAGCTTTATGAAGATGAAACAGAGTATCTATCAAGATTTCTAAAAGCAAACTCAAGCAACGGTTTTTATCCTGAGCAAAAATAAAAAGATTTAGACCAAAAGGAGTTAGTAGTGCAAAAAGAACTTTTAGCAAAACTACAAAACTTAACTATCCTTTATGCAGAAGATGAAGAGGGTATACGAAAAAATATTGCTGACTCGCTTAGATACTACGTCAAAGAAGTTTATGAGGCAGGTGATGGCGAGGAGGCGTATGTTCTCTATGAACAAAAGAGGCCTGACATCATATTTAGCGATATTCATATGCCAAAGATGGACGGCATCGAGTTTGTTAAAAAGGTAAGAGAGAAGGATATGAGGACTCCTGTTGTTATGATAACTGCACATACAGATAAAGAGTACTTACTAGAAGCAGTTGAACTTCATATGGAGAAGTACTTTGTAAAGCCTATAAATTTGGAACAACTTATAGGCGGGCTAGAGAGATGCGTAGAGCAGTTAGAACGAAACAGAGTAGTCGTTTTAGATGTTGATAACTCCTATGTTTATGACTTTGATAATAAAGAGCTAAAATATAAAGATAGCTCCATTGCACTCAACAAAAAAGAGATGCTTTTTTTTGAGACTCTTATACAAAATCAAAATCGTATAACTTACTATGAGGAGCTTCAAGAGAGTGTTTGGATGGATGATGTTATGACTGATAGTGCTTTGCGTTCACTTGTTCGCAATTTGAGAAAAAAACTACCAACTGATATCATCTACAATCTCTCGGGGGTTGGATATAAGCTTGTTTAAGTACATTTTAATCCTACTGATTTTTATAAATATCTCTTTTGCAAATGAGCATCTAGTAAAAAAAATTCATTTTAGAGATGATGATGCAGCTTCTCGCGCTGCAACTCCTTTGCATCCTGACTCTCACATAAAAATATTTATCCCAAATATCCCATATATCTATATAACAAATTGCACAAATGCTGGACTTATAAGGTCTTTCGACAATGAAAGAGGCTGGGAGTATGAGCTTGCAAAGAGTCACAATAGAGTGGACGATTTTACTTATGAGTTTGAGTTAAGAAAGGGACTAAAATTTCAGGATGGAAGTGAGTTTGATACTGATGATGTAGTGCTTAATTTTGAGTACTTTAAACGCTCTCCTTTTCTCTATACAAATATAGACAATATTGATTTTGATGTTATAAAAATAGATAAATATAAATTTAAAATAGTACTAAAACAGAAGTATGAGATGTTTTTAACAGATCTAGCTCGAATCTATTTTCATACAAAAGAGTATCTAGAAAAATATGGTTTCGAGGGTTCTGAGACAGGATCTGCAACCAAAATGGCAGGTGCTTATGGCATGGGTCCATATACTCTTAAAGAGGGCTACGCCCTAGGCTCAAAACACACAGCGGTCATAGAGTTAGAGGCAAATCCATACTACTGGAATAAAGAGTATCCCAAGATAAGAAGGGTAACAGCTTACACACAACTAAGTGCTGCAAAAGCGCTGGAGATGATAACTAAAAGAGAGGGAGAGCTTGACTTTGCTCCTATTGATTTTAACAAAAAGATAGAAGTCTTAACATCAAAATATGCAAAGCTAAATATTAGCAAATCCACAAATAACTTTATAATCTTTTTTAACCTTATAAATGCAAATGAGAGACTCAAATCAAAAGAGGTAAGAGTAGCCCTAAACCAAGCCCTAAACCAAGAAAACCTACTAAATTTTGTATATAAAAATGAGGGTCATATCTCGCCATTTGCAAGTTCTGTAAACTATGAGATAGTGCAAAAAATCTTAAAAAATGCAAAACCAAAAGAACAAGAGAGTTATACAAAAGAGAAGATGCTCAAACTACTACAGGGTCTGCATCTAGAGGTATTTACACAAGATAGTTTTATGTTTTTATTTAAAGGTATAGAGTATCAACTAAAAGAGTATGGAGTCACACTTAGTTACACCATAACAAGTAGTGAAAAAGATATATATGAACAGTTGCTCACCACTCATAAATCGCAAAATACTCAAGCATGGGATCTGCTTATCTGGGGTGATGATGATTGGTATTATGCGAATCCATGGAGTGTACTTTTTATCTATGAAGATGAGAGTGCTTGGTCAACTATAGGAAAAGATAGAGTTATGAAAAGTTATATAGATGAGTATTTTATAACAAAAACTGACTCAAAAGAGTATGAAGAAATTACCTCAAAAATCCTCTATAGAGCGCAAGAGATGGCATATACGCTACGAGTGCCATCGCCTAACAAAGTAGTCGCGCTAAACAAAGAAGTTATCTATAAACCTTACAAGGGTGCAGTTATCCCCATTTGGGAGATGCAGATTACAAAAGATCACTACTCCATAAGAGGTGAGAGAGAGTATCCCACTTACCTAGAGGCACCTATAAAGCCAAAAAGAGAAAAATATGAATAAAATAAGTATAAAATTTAAACTCAGATTGCTCTTTTTCATACTACTTTTAGCAATAACAGCGATAGGCTACAAGTCAATATCCATCAGTCAAGATAACAAAGATAGACTAGAGATAGTTCATAGCAAATCGCAAAATCTTCTAAGTCTTCAAGATAAAATCATCACTCCACTTTATAACTTAAGAGAACTAAGCCAAGCGCTAGTTATGGCGCCAAACCAAAAGATAAGAGAGTCTATACTTGAGAATTTAACCATGTCTATAGATAGGCTAGATGCCGCATTTTTTGACTACTCAAAAGAGAGTATGAAAATCTATGAGATGTGGCTAAACTACAAATCTCTTATAGGTGTGACAAAGAGCTATTTGAACTTGGAGTTTGAAGAGGGAGCTTATATAAACATTACAACTGCAGGTAGAGAGCAGTTTGGGCTCTTAGTAAAAGAGCTTTTAGTTATCCAAAGCGACTTGCTTAGTAAGTCATCTCTCGCTTATAGTGAAGCTGTAAAAGATGTTGTAAATATAAAGATAGAGACTTTTATTTCATTATTTGTAATCTTGCTTTTTTCTATAATAATAGGCTCTTTAATATCAAACAATATTATCTCATCGATCCATAAAGTACAAAATGGTTTAAGAGAGTTTTTTGAGTATCTAAACCACAAAAGAGAGAAAGCAAACAAGATAGAACTTGTCTCAAGTGATGAGTTTAGTTATATGGCGAACATGATAAATGAAAACGTACAAACTATACAAAACAACATAGAAAGAGATGAGATACTTATAAAAAATGCTACAAGGGTGCTACTAAGTATAAAAAGTGGAAATCTCGGAGATAGGCTCGATGGACATACTCATAACATGGCTCTTGGAGAGTTAAAAGAGATGATAAATGATATGATAGATAGCTTAGAGGAAAAAATCCAGCAAGAGATAAAGAAAAGACTTGAGAACGAACAGATATTACTACAGCAGTCAAAGCTTGCATCTATGGGCGAGATGATAGGAAACATAGCCCATCAGTGGAGACAACCACTCGCTCAAATCATAGCGATTTTTATGAATATGAAAGTGACCTATGATTTTGATAAGTTCACACCTCTATACTTAAAACAAAAGATAGAAGAGGCAGATAAACTGACACAGTACATGTCACAAACCATAGATGACTTTCAAAACTTTTTCAATCCACATAGTGTAAAAGAGGTGTTTTGTGTTGAGAAGGCTTGTCGGGATGCTCTCTTTATAGTAGAGTCTTCACTTAAACACAACCATATAGAAGTGGAGTTTGAAGTCATAGATGAACTTAAAATTTTAGGGCATAAAAACGAGTATTCTCAAGTTGTACTAAACATTTTAAATAATGCAAAAAATATTCTCTTAGAGAAAAATATCAAAAATCCTCTTATAAAAATAGAGATAAAAGAGGGAGATAACTTTGCAATAGTGAAGATTGGGGATAATGGTGGAGGGATACCAGACGAGTTTTTAGAGAAGATTTTTGAGCCTTACTTTACAACCAGACACAAGACTCAAGGCACTGGCATCGGTCTCTATATGTCAAAAAATATCATAGAGAAAAATATGCAAGGTTATTTGAATGTTAAAAACACACAAGATGGAGCTTGTTTTACAATAAAGGTTTTAAAAGAGGAACAAGATGAACCGACAAATTCTCTCGAGAGTTAATAAGCTTTTTAAAGGTGATGGGATACATGATACGCTTTTAAATGATGTAAAAATATATACTACTTCAAAGTATGACCCTTTAACGCCTTTTATCTATGATGTATGTTTGATATTAGTTTTACAGGGAAAAAAGATTGGTCATTTGAGAGAGAATACATTAGTTTATGATTCTAAAAATTATTTAGTAGTGCCCACAACACTACCTTTAGAGTGTGAAACGTATGCATCACAAGAAGAGTCTTTTATAAGTCTTATTGTATCCATAGATAAAAAGATGATGTATGAAATTATAGATAGTGTCTCAAAAAAAGAAGCTATTAAATCAAACAAAAATTCCATTGGTATTTTCTCAGATATAGTTACTAGCAATATTGAAGACTTAACTTTAAGACTTTTAAATATATTGCAATCAAGTGAAGAGTCAAAAATACTAGGCGCTTCAATAATAAAAGAACTATTTTATAGAATTGCAGTGGGTGAGAATTCAAATTTTTTACATAAGATGTTTTTGGACAATAATAATGAAGCAAAAATAGCAAGAGCCTTAAAAATTATCCATACAGAGTGTGAAACAAAATTGGATATTCCTAATTTAGCCAAAGAAGAAGATATGAGCGTTTCATCTTTTCATAATCATTTTAAAAAAATAACCTCTCATACTCCTTTGCAATATATAAAAAAAATAAGGCTAAACAAAGCAAAAGATTTAATATCAAAACAGGGTTATCAAGTAGTAGATGCTGCGTATGAGATGGGTTACGATAGTGCGTCACAATTTTCTAGGGATTTTAAGGGTTACTTTGGATATCCTCCAAAAGATGTGAAACCATCTTTTGAAAAGGATAGTAGTCTTTAGATTTACTTCATTGACATTGTTAAAATAGTTTTTACCTTCTCAAGAGTGATATTTCCATTTTCGCCCATTGCCGTATAACCATTTTTAGTTAAAGCTTTTGTTACATTTTCTATAACTTTATCATCAGTTTCATAAGCACTAAGTTTTGTAGGAACTCCTACTTTGTTATAAACATTTGTTATCGCTTTAATTACTGCCGCGTTGTCATTTTCGATGCCAAATACATTTTTACCAAGTTGTGCAATTTTTTCTTTTTTATCTTCGCCCATTACTTCTAAAAGAAATGGCTGAACAACAGCTAAAGATCTTGCATGATCAAGCTCGTAGTACGCAGTTAGCTCATGACCGATAAGGTGCGTTGACCAATCTTGAGGTACACCTGCTCCGATTTGAAAATTTAATGCTTGATTTGCAATATGCATTAAGTTTTCTAACCACTCTTTTGTTCTTCTATCTTCCCAAGTGTCAGCAAGTGTTACCAAACCTCTAAATAAAGTTTCAGCATAACCATCATTTACTAAAGCAGTGTTTGGGTATGTAAGATATTGCTCAGAAGTATGAACAAATGCATCTACTAAGCCATTTCCTAATTGTCTGTCAGTTAGTGTTACCATTACACTTGGATCCATGATAGCAAACTGTGGATATGAGTGGTTTGAGAAGTACATTCTTTTCTCATCTATCTCTTTTTTTGAAACAACAGTTAAGTTGTTTGACTCACTTCCAGTTGCTGCTAGTGTTAAAACTACACCTAATGGTAGTGCTTTTTGTACTTCTGCAGTTCCATCTAAGAAGTCCCAACCATCGCCATCATAAAGTGCAGCTGCTACTAAATACTTACAACCATCGATAACTGAACCACCACCAACTGCTAAAACGAAATCGATTTTTTCTTCTCTAACAATTTTTACAGCTTTGTTCATTGTCTCAACTGTAGGATTGACTTCAACGCCTGAGAACTCTACAATCGTATGATTTTCTAACGCCTTGATAACTTGGTCATAGACACCATTTTTCTTGATTGAACCGCCACCATAAACTACTAGTACTTTTTGTTTTGGGTCAATGAGACTACTAAGTTTTTTTATTTGTCCAGCACCAAATTCGATTGCTGTTGGGTTGTGATATGAAAATTGCATATTTAAATTCCTTTGTTTTTGATGTCTAAATTATAGGGGACTCTATGATTTTAAGGAATAGCAATTTATACAAATAACATGACAGTTTCTACATTAAGTAATTTTTTGTGTTTCTATCATCTCAAGATGTGCGTTTATTAAGGGTAAATTTATAGCTTGAGAGTTACTTTTGCAAATCTTCATAAAACTTATCTCTTTTACCAACTTTTAGAACTAAAACAATTATCTCATCTTCATTGACTTCATAAGTGAGTCTAAATCCTGAATTTCTTAATTTTATCTTGTAAACATTATCAAGGCCGCTGAGTTTATTACTCGGTATTTTTGGATTTTCAAGGATATTTTTGAGCTTTTTTTTAAACTGCTCTTTGATGGAGCTGTCTAGCTTGCTCCACTCTTTTAAAGCCTTTGGTTTAAAATCTAGGTTATAGGTCATCTATGCTTACTCTTATGGGTTTTTCACCATCATTAAGTCTCTCTTTTGCTTCTTGTGCCAAATAATAATCATCTACAATTTCCATAATCTTTTCATAGTGAGCACTTGGCACAAGGTAAGCACTTGGCACATTGTGATTGAGAATAGCTATAACCTCGTTACCTGCCTCTTCAATAAGTTTAGTAGGGGATTTTTTAAGCTCAGTGATACTTGCAGTATAGTTTGCTAATATAGTATTCATAATAGTCCTTATTAAAGCTCTTTATTTAGTCCTGATTATAGCATGTTTATAATATTTTAGTCACAACACTAAAAATAAATGTTCGCGTTCATAAATCTTTTGCATAATATTTGCTTTTGGTACTAAAGCTCACTTGCCCACTTTAGCGCATCTAGCCCATACTTCTCTCTAAGTTTATGTGTCTCCTCGCTTAATATTTTCATCTTTTGGTCATCTTCAAAGCCGATGAGAGAGAGTTCTTTTTTAGAGTCTCTTGTAAAGCTTGAGCAGTTGATGCTAAGCCTGATGGCTTGAAGTCTCTTGTGTATATCTGCTTCGTTAAAGAGGCTCATACAGAGAGAGTCAAACTTTTTTTCTGTAAATATCTCAGCTAGTGAGATGTTTTTGTGTGAGCTTTGTCGCATCTCATAAGAGATGCTAAGATTAAAAACAGTTGGAATGACATCTAGTTTTAAGATAGCAAAACTAAGATGCCTTGCTAAGATATGCACTCTTCTTCTTAATTCGTTTCTGTCAAAAATGGGATCAAATGTTCTTGAGATGCCGATGGATTTTCTTCTATGGGTTGTCTTAATGTTCTCATCTGAGAGACCGCAAACTCTTTTATAAAGCTCTTTTGCATAAGGCCCCCAAGACTCAATAGTGCCACGCCTCTGTTGCAACTCACCTAAAGTATGAATCTGAACAGAGTTTAACCTCTCTTGCATACTTTTACCGATGCCAGCAAACTCTTTAACGGGGATGTTTTTTATAAAAGCATTAACACCATTGGCATAGATAGTTTTGCATCCAAAGGGTTTTGCACTTGAAGTTGCTAGCTTTGCGATGAAGCGAGTATTTGCAGCTCCAATGGAGACAGGAAGTTTTAACTCTCTTTTTATCTCATGTCTTAGGTTATCAATAAACTGCTCAACTTCATCATCTTCCACCCAACCAGATAAATCTCCATAAAACTCATCGATGCTAGCTTGCTCAATAAGAGGGATTTTTGATTGT
>JAQUFE010000014.1 GCA_028684815.1 Sulfurimonas sp. | reverse complement strand
CTTCATTTAATCTTTTAGCAAAACTATCCATAAAACCAACAACCATGTGTTGAGCTATGACTATGCTAGTATCGTTTAGTTTTGGTAAGGCTTTTATAATCTTTTCAATCTGCCCAGGTCCACCAGTCGAAGCTGCTATTAGGACTATTTTTTTTGGTACTCTATAACTCATATTTGTTTTACTATTTTCATATAACAGTGCCTTAAATATTTTCATCAAATGTGACAGCATTATACCAAACATCTCACTTTATAAAACTCTTAATAGTGGACATACTATAATGCATAAAAATAATTAAGGAAAAATTTATGAAGTTTAATTGGTCTATATTTATCTCTCTTATACTTTACACTTCCACCCTATTTGCAGATAACTCTGCTGTAGCTTTTATGTATCATCGTTTTGGTGAGCCTAAATATCCATCTACTAATATTAAAATAGAACAATTTAGAGACCAACTAGAGTATTTAAAAGCTAACGACTACAATGTTTGGCATCTATCTAAAATCATCTCATATATAAAAGCAAAAAAAGAGTTACCACCAAAGACTGTAGCACTTACTATAGATGACGCTTATATTAGTTTTTATGAAAATGGATATCCACTTCTTAAAGAGTTTGGCTTTGCTTTTAGTCTAATGTAAGCACAAATCCCATAGATGCAAAGTCTAAAAACTATATGTCATGGTCACAAATGAGAGAGATGCAAGAACATTATGCAGAGTTTATAAACCACTCCGTTATGCACAAATATCTTATTCATAGAGATAAAAAAAGTATCACAGATGAAATTTTAAAAGCTCAAAAGAGACTTCAAGATGAGTTAGGAAGTTCAACCAATGAAAATCCACGCCTCTTTTCATATCCTTTTGGAGAGTATGATGAGAGAGTTGAAGCCATCTTAGAGGAGTTAGACTTCGTTGGCATCACACAGACTTCTGGTGCTATTGGTTTTGATACAGATTTAAGAAAAATTCCTAGATTTCCCATGGCTGAAGCCTTTGCATCTATGGAGGGTTTTATCACTAAACTAAACACAAAACCTATGCCAATTATCTCTGTTTTACCAAAAAGCAACATCATTAAAAATAACAATCCTCCAAAACTCACTATAACATTTAAAGAGCAACTTCCAAATATGCAGTGCTTTATCTCTAGTGGTAAAAAAATAAATCACACTTGGACATCACAAACTCAGCTAGAAGTCTATTCTGATGAGGAATTACAAAAACCTAGGGACAAATATACTTGTACAGCCCGAGCCAAAGATAACAAGTGGTATTGGTATAGTCATTTGTGGATTATTAAGATATAATCCCTTTTATAAAAAAAGGAGTATTTATGAGTAAGCTATCCATCAAACTACAAATTATCTTACTTGTAGCTTCATCTTTAGTCGTTTTAGCTTTTGTCATAGGACTAATCTCAACAAACAAGAGTGCAGATGCACTGCTAAAAAACAGTTACGATGACTTGACAACTCTTCGAGATATGAAAAAAGAGCAAATCCAATCTTTTTTTGATAGAAGTCTTGTAGATATTGATGTTCTTGCTCGCTCACAAAATGTTAAAGAGCTACTAACCGATCTTATAGAAGTTCACGAAGTTCTAAATGTAAAAGCGGATGCACTATATCCGGTTGATAACCAGATGGCAAAAGATAAAAAGCAGAAACATGAAGAGTACTTTCACTCATATATGAAAGCTTATGAGCACTATGACATCTTTATCATCTGTGCAAAGCATGGGCATGTTATGTATAGTGCAACTAAAGAGTCTGACTACGGTGCAAACCTAACTGTTGGAGCTTTAAAAAACTCTCCCCTAGGAGATGCTTATAGAGGGGCATTAAAAAATAATCGACCAACATTTATAGATATGAAACCATACTCAGTAAGTGATAATGAGCCAACAATGTTTTTATCCACTCCTGTAAGTGTTGATGGAGAAGTTCAAGCTATCCTCGTGTTTCAAATAAGTGATGCTGCTATAAACAAAATCATGCAACAAAGAAGTGGTTATGGTAAGACCCAAGAGGATTATCTAGTTGGACCTGACAAACTTATGAGAAGTGATAGTTTTATCAACAATAGCACTCACTCTATTAGAGCTTCATTTGCAAATCCAGCAAAAGGTACAGTCGATACACAAGCTTCAAGGGATGCACTAGAGGGTAAAACGGATATCATTATGGCAACAGGCTATGATGGCAATCAAATCCTTCTTGCATATTCACACATAGATATAGGTAAAGACTTCCAATGGGCGATTATCTCAAGAATTGGTGAAAAAGAGGTCTTAGTAACTTCAAATGAGATAAAAACCTCTATAATCATAGCAGCTATAATCGCACTTCTTATCATTGTAGCACTTACTATTGCCGTCATAAATATTAGTGTTATAAAGCCGCTAGATAGATTTAAAGATACGCTTCTTAGCATCGGAAGCAGCAACGACTTGACTAAAAAAGTTGATGAAAATGCTCCACTAGAGTTATCCCAAATGGCATCTACTTTTAATGAACTACTAGATAATCTCAAAAACCTTATCAAAACCTCTAAACAGAGTGCTACAGAAAATGCTTCTATCTCTCATGAGCTCTCAACCACTGCAAAGGGTGTTGGAGAAAATGTTGAGAAGTCAGTTGTAGCGGTAGATGATGCAACTCTAAAAGCAAATACTACAAAAGATGAAATCTTAATAGCAATTAGTGATGCTCAAGAGAGTAAAAAGGAAGTTGAGAGAGCAAATAGCAACCTAAACGCTGCAAGAGATGAACTTGTAGCTCTTACATCTAGAGTTCAAGGTAGTGCCCAGTTAGAAGTAGAGCTAGCTCATAAAATGGACGCTCTCTCAGGTGAAGCAAATGCAGTTAAGAGCATCTTAGAAGTTATCTCAGATATAGCAGATCAAACTAACTTACTTGCGCTAAATGCTGCAATTGAAGCGGCACGCGCAGGTGAACATGGACGAGGATTTGCTGTAGTTGCTGATGAAGTACGAAAACTTGCAGAGAGAACTCAAAAGTCACTCTCGGAGATAAATGCAACTATAAGCATAATAGTTCAGTCCATAAACGATGTAAGCACCCAAATGAATACAAATTCTCAAGAAGTCCAAGCCTTAGCTGATGTCTCAACTGATGTAGAGGCAAAAATAAATGATAGTGTAAATATTGTAAATCTAGCTGTAAAAGCAAGTGATAAAACTGTAAATGATTTTGAAAAGACTGGTAAAGATATAGAGTTTATCGTAAATCAAATCACTCAGATAAATAAAATCTCATCTCAAAATGCAAGAAGTGTTGAAGAGATTGCAGCAGCAGCCGAGCATCTAAACTCCCTAACTGATTCTCTTCATGTTAAGCTCCAAGAGTTTAGAACTTAAAAAACCATTCTCGTTCCATCCTCTCCTGAGGTGGAATACCGACACAAAAAACAACTGTAAAAATGCGTCACACCTCAGGAGAGATGTGACTAGGCGAAAGTAACTACATATATGCGTTACACCTCAGGAGAGATGTAACGAGGCGAAATTGGATCCTGAATCAAGTTCAGGATGACTCGCATTCCGTCATTCCGTGCTCGACACGGAATCTAGTTTATAGATTAATCAGAAGGTTCAATCATCACTGGTACGCTCTTACTAAAACCCCTCTTTTACCATCATGTGATATCAGATGGTAGTTAGCGCCATAAACCTTAGCTTTTCTATCTGTCTGTGCTTTTATAACCCAACTCGCTTCAATCGCTCTGTGTTTTGCAAGCCCAGATTGACTTAATTTTTTCATCTTATTTATGCTCTGTTTAGTTACATTTAACTTATCATATATAAAATCATTGTTTTCTAAGTTTTTATATAGCGTGAACTCTGCATCATCAACTAAAGGGATAATTTCAAAATAGTTAGCATCTTTATATCTCTCTATAAAAGCTAAGATACTCTTTTTACACTTCCATGAGACATTATAGTTTCCCATCCCCATATCATAACAACTTGCGAACTCTTTTATAAGCTTTGCATCTTTTGGAGCTCCACTTAAGCCCTGAGATTTTTTACTAACTTCATTTTGTACTTCACTCTTTACTTCACTTAGCATCTTGGGAGCTGTTTTTTCTTCTCTTTGCATCATCATAAGCCGTTCGTTTTGCCCTTGTGCAACTTTTAATTTCATCTCTAGAGATTTATACTCAGCAATGCTCTTATATTGAGCTTGAATATCTTGTGGTAAATCCCTAAAACCAACACTCTTTTGCATCTTACTCTCACTTAAAGTAACTCTGTCATTTGCTTCAATATATAAATATGAAACAACTCCAAGCGCTATTATTAAAAGACTATAAGCCATATAGTGCAGTATATTTTCTTGTGATTCTATAGATTTATTTTCATGTTCCATAACTTCTCCTAGTTTTACATTAAATGCATCATACAATACATCTTCAAAGAATTCAAAATGTGTTACAATTCCATTAATTTTTACAAGGAATTCTAATGAAATCTTCTTCGTCTAACTCTACTACTATCTCTAAAGAAAATTCAACTATTTCTGATGAGCTATGTAGTGATATCTTGGAGAGAAAAATCATCACAGAAATCGTTGATGATTCAAAACTTCCATATATAAACATATACTCTGCACAGCAGATATACCTCTCTTCAATACTCCCAATTTTGCATGATTTTGGCTTTATCATCATAGATGAGATTACATACACTATAAAAAAAGATAAGCAACAAATCTATCTCAATAAGTTTAACCTAAAACTAGAAGACACAAAGAACTTAAAAAGTTCAAAATTAAATATTCAAAGTGTCATTTCAGACTCGCTTTTAGGCAATTCTCTTTTTAGATGTTCACTATACTCTTTGGTATATTCTCAAAACTTCTCTCTAAAAGAGGTATTACTCCTTCGCGCAATCATTGAGTATATTGACCAATCTGTTATCTCTATAAATCAAGAGATGATACGAAGTACTCTCACATCATACCCTGCGATATCTAAACTATTTGTTGATTTTTTTCTTACAAAATTCAACCCTTTGCAGAGCAAAAGAGAAAAAACTATATCTGAGTTAGAACAGAATATAGACTCGCTTATAAAAGATGTTCCAAATATTACAGATGACAAGATTTTAAAGATAACATATTCACTTCTGCAAAATCTAACTAGAACAAACTATTTTTTCGATAAGGATGAGATATCTTTTAAGATAGATACACAAGCCTTTTCACAAAATCTAAAAGGCGTTCAACCAAAGATAGAGGCTTTTGTATATCACCCTGACTTTAGCGGTGTGCATCTTAGAATGAGTAAAATCAGCCGTGGTGGACTTAGATGGAGTGAGAGACATGAGGATTATCGTCAAGAGATAAAATCACTTATGCTCACTCAAGAGAGTAAAAACTCCATCATCATCCCAAATGGTGCAAAAGGTGGTTTTGTTATAAACAAAGAAGCATCTACTATTACAAACGAAGTATTTGAGAAAATCTATAGAGCTTTTATCAATAACTTGCTCGATTTAGTAGATAACAGAATAGATGGAGAGATTATCAGAGATGATAGGATTGTAGCTTATGATGGAGATGATTACTACTTTGTTGTAGCAGCTGACAAAGGTACTGCATCTATGAGTGACGTTGCAAATGAGATAGCGCAGAGTCGTTCTTACTGGCTAGGAGATGCTTTTGCTAGTGGTGGAAGTAATGGTTTTGGACATAAAGATTTAGGTGTTACAGCTCTTGGTGCACTAGTCTCTTCTGAGAGATTTTTTATAGAAAGAGGCATAAATATCCAAGAGCAAAGCATAACAATTGCTGGCATCGGTAGTATGAAAGGGGATGTTTTTGGTAACGGACTTCTCTACTCTAAGATGTTTAAACTCCTTGGCGCTGTCTCACACAAAGAGATTTTTATTGACCCAGAGCCTGATATAGAAGCTAGTTATGATGAGAGAGCTAGACTTTTTAAATCTAAAGATGCAAGCTGGAGCGCTTATAACAAAGAGCTAATATCAAAAGGCGGTGGCGTATTTCTTCGCTCGCAAAAAAGCATAGAGCTAAGTGAAGAGATTAAAAAGCTCCTTGGAACTACTAAAAAAAGCCTTAGTGGAGAAGAGTTAGCTAAAAAAGTGCTAATGATGAGAGTTGATATGCTCTTTAATGGCGGTGTTGGAACATATGTTAAGAGTTCTGATGAGTCAAATTTAGACCTTGGCGATAAACAAAATGAGGCAGTAAGACTTGACGCAAATGAGTTAAAAGCTAAAGTCGTTTGCGAGGGTGGAAACTTAGGTTTTACGCAAAGAGCGAGAATAGAGTATGCAAAAGCTGGCGGAGGAATAAACCTAGATGCGATTGATAATGCGGCTGGAGTAAACACATCTGATCATGAAGTAAACTTAAAAATACTACTAAATATCATCAAAGCAAAGGGACTTATAAGTGATGCAGATGCAAAGAAAACACTAAAAGGCTTAACTGAGCAAGTGGTAAATCAAGTTGTATGGAGCAACTATCGCCAATCACTAGCAATCTCAATAGATGCTATCCTTAGCTATCGCCACTTAGATGATTTTCTCTCAAGCATCGAAGTTTTAGAGACAAATCTATCAAGCTTTAAAAGAGCAGATAATTTTATTCCTAAAAATGAAGATATCTCTGAAATACTCTGCCCTGCTGGTTCTATTGTAAGACCTATTATAAGTTCACTTATCTCTTATTCTAAGATATTTTTAACAAATATCTTACTTGAATCAGACCTCATTGATGAAAACTTTGCAAACCAATATCTATTTAGATACTTTCCAAAGTCTTTTATTAGTGCGTTTGAGAATGAGATACAGAACCACCCTCTTCGTCGCGAGATTACGGCTACTGTTATAGCTGATACTATAGTAAATATTCAAGGTACTACTTTTATAGCTGACTTTAACAAGTTAGGAGTAGATGGATTTTTACTAAAAATAAAAGCTTATCTCATTACAAATCAACTCTTTAATGCTAATGATATTAGACATGAGATTTACAGAAACGACCTTAAGATGAATGTAAAGCTTCAGTATCAACTTCTTAGCGACATAGAGAGAACTTTAGGTTTCACTACAAGATGGGTGCTGAAATATTTAACTAAACATAATGTGGATTTAAACCATATACTTGACTACAAAGATGAACTTTTTGAAGTTTTAGGTAATATGAGAGGCACTAAAATTACAAAAATTCTAGACAATAATCCTCAGTTTAACCTATTTTTTAGTGCTATTGACTACTTAAAATTCTCAGTAGCTGCTATTATGGTAAAAGAGACCTCTCTTCACACATTTAAGGATGTTGCGGTAGTTTTTTACTACGTTGTAAATGAGTTTAAAATTCTAGAGATGATAAACCTACTCAATGCAATGGAAGCAAATTCACAAAACCAGAAGATTTTAAAAGATCAAATTGTCCAATATATTGAGTACATTGCAGTTCATTTTACTGGCAAAGCTTTAGAGTTTCAAAGAGTTACAGAGACTCCACAAGAGGCTTTTAAAAACTACTTAGAAAATGAAAAAGAGGCATTTGATGAGATAAGAGGTAGCATCAACCTCTTCATTTCAAAAGAGACAAAGAGTATCGAAGATGTTAGCATCACGGTAAATCAAACAATGACTTATATTTTATAGCACCTTTTAGCGTGCTATAATTGCGAAGAAATTACAAATACTCTTGATATAGGAATGTTTTGAACTGGTTTAACCTCTTTACTTATAAATCTACAGAGCTTCGCCATCCTTTTGGCAGAAGCATAAATGCTACACTCTCTCCTGATGAAGCGGAGCTTTTCAACCTCTCTTATGAGTCTTTTGAAAAACACGAAACACTGGATGCTTATGAGTTTTTTTTTAAAACTCTAGAGAACTTTAAAAACTATATCTCAAACAAAAATATCACACTAGTAAGGCATGATGACAAGCTAGAGTTTGAGATATTTCAGGGAACTGCAAGAGTCACAGGAGTTGTAACAAAAGAGAATCTTTACGCTCAAGTTGTGATGATAAAAACCTCAGATGCAAGTGTTGCACTAAAACGCTATATCTTAGAGAGAAACTACCAGTTAACTTATTCAAACTACGCTAGCGATGGTGAGTATATAAAGCTAAAACTCTATTATGATAACATAACGGCATCTCCGCAAAAGATATTTTTTCCACTCCGAGAGATTGCTTTAAATGCTGATTTTGATAAGGAGTACTTAAAGAGTGAGTTTAAAGATATCAGACTTGAAGATTTTTCGCACATTTCAAAATTGGAAGATGATGAGCTAAAGATAAAGTATGAGTTTTTACACAAATGGGTAGATGAGTTAGATGCTAAGATACTAACACTCCCAACAAATGATAACGCTGGAATGCAGGCTTTTTTATACTTGCATCTACTCTTTAAGATTGACTATCTTTTAATAATAAAGTGCGATGTCTATCAAAAGATGAGTAAAAAAATACGCATATATTTTAGTGATGAGAACCTCTCAACTGAGTTTAAAAATGAAGAGTTAAGAAAGTATTTAGATAGACTAAAAGGCATGAGCTTTGATGAGTTTAGCAAGAAATTCTATAGCGCTAAATACACTTTTGACCCGATGGAGAAAGTCTCTCTTGAAGAGATTTCTAACTTTATAGATGAGTCTCTTCTAAAGATAAGATGGTACAAAAACAATCGTTATAACCAGATAATATCTACCATTTATAAATATATCCCTCTATATATTCTTTACAACTATGGGCTTAACCCTATTGTAAAAAATCTTCTTCATACTCTAGTAAAGATTCAAAATCCAAGCTTTTTCAAAGCGCTAGGCTATAGTGTGCTTTACGACCAAGACAGAGAAATTTTTGCAAAAAATACCATTAAAGCCAAAATCAAAGATGCCATAGCTGAGCACCAAGCAAGATATAAAGAGTTAAAGCCCTTTGGAGATAAGCTTAACTTCTCATCTCTAAACGAGTTTAGCAATAGCTTCCTCTTGCAGTTAAAGCATCTAAACTTTGAGGAGATTTAGATGCTAACTCAGACACTACTTGACACATACATAGATAATATCATCCAAATAATGACGCCTTATGGAACTGGAAGTGGTTTTATCATAGGCGATTTAATTGTTACAAATGCCCATGTTGTAGGCGGACTCAAAGATGTAGTTGTTAGTTCAAAAAATATAAAAAGAACTATTGCACAAGTTGTTTATGATGATAGCGATTATGATTTAGCTTTTATAAAAACTGAGTTTGATGAGCCAAAGAACCCTTTAAAACTCTCTTTAAGTCTAGTGAAAAATGGCGATACAACTATAGCTATAGGTCATCCTTATGGTTTAAACTATACTGCTACAGAGGGCATCGTCTCAAAAGCTTCAAGACTCTATGAAGATTTAGAGTACATCCAAATAGATGCAGCCATAAACCCAGGAAATAGCGGAGGACCACTGTTAAATACCAGGGGTGATGTCATAGGCGTAAACACTTTTATCATACAAAATGCAAATAACTTAGGCTTTGCACTTCCACATTTTTATGTAGAAGAAGCAATAAAAAACTTTAAAGAAGTGGGCGAGATAAACATTATAAAGTGTCCATCTTGCAAAAATCTTATAAAAGAAAAAGATATAAAAAATGACTACTGCTTCGAGTGTGGCTCTAAGCTTGAAGTTGCAAAGCTCAGACGAAAAGGCTACACTCCATCAGGCGCTACAAAACTCTTAGAAGAGATTCTCGCTTCACTTGATATCAATGTCACGCTCTCAAGACGCTCTCAAGCATCGTGGAGAGTTGACTTTGGTAGTGCACGCATAGAGATAAACTACTATGAAAATGGCGTCATCATAGGAGATTCTAAACTTTGCAGGATTCCAAAAGAAGATATAGAAAATATCTATGATTATCTTCTTAGCGAAAATGAAAAGTTAAGCTATCTTCAATTTTCTATAAATGAAAATAGCATCTATCTCTCTTACTTGATAGTTGATTCTTCTTTATCATTTGATGAGGGGAGAGTAGCCTTAGAGAGACTCTTTAGACTCTCAGATGAGTATGATGGGATTTTGATAGATAGATTTAAAGCCGTAAAATTAAAAAGAGATGAGGAAGATAGATAATGAGCAAATTTTTAAAATTTAGTCTAAATTTAGAGAGTTTTATAGATGATTTACAAACTATTATAGAACAAAATAACCAAAGCGTTGATGAGTTACTTAAACTTGATAAGAAAAGCTATGCATCGTTTGTTAAACCACTACAAGAAAATGAAGAGAAATTAGAGCTGTTTTTCTCACCACTCTCGCATATAAATGCAGTTAACAACTCTGAGGATTCGCAAAAAGTATATGCAGACTCTCTGCCTATCATCACAGACTACTCTACAAAACTATCTCAAAACATAGAGATTTACAGGGCTTATAAAGAGATTTTAGCAAATGAAGCTAGCACTTTAAACTTTGAGCAAAAAAGAGTACTAGAATTAAACATCTTACACTACGAGCTAAGTGGTGCACATCTTGATGAGACAAAAAAAACAAGACTTCAAGAGATAAATATCAAAAAGAGCCAACTCTCAAATGACTTCTCTCAAAACCTCCTAGATGCAACCAACGCTTATGAGTATATAACTTCAGATGCAAAGGATGTTGATGGACTTCCAAAGAGTGACATTGAGAGTGCGAAGTTTGAAGAGGATGGTGTAGTAAAGTACAGATTTACACTTCAGATGCCATCATATATAGCATATATGACCTATGGAGCAAACCGCGAAATTAGAGAAGAACTCTACAAAGCTTATGTAACAAGGTCGCCAGAAAATGCTGCTATTATAGATGAACTTCTTAGTTTAAAAGATGAGATGAGTAAAATCTTAGGCTTTAGTAACTATGCAGAACTCTCCTTAGCATCTAAGATGGCAAAAGATACAAAGAGCGTTATAGATTTTTTACAAACTCTTATACAAAACTCAAAAGAGCAGGCAAAAGAGGAACTAAAAGAGGTTCAAGTACTCTCAAAAGAGCCACTAGAGAGTTTTGATAGTGCTTACTATAGCGAGATACTTAAAAAAGAGAAGTACGATATAGATGAGGAAGAGTATAGACCTTATTTTGAGCAACAAAGCGTAGTAGATGGAACCTTTCTTTTTTTAAACAAGCTCTTTGGCATCTCATTTGTAAAGGTAGATGAAAAGCTTTGGGATGAGAAAGCTAGTGCTTATGATATCTACTTAAGTGGTGAAGTAAAAGCAAGAATCTATCTTGACCTTGAAGCTAGAAAGAGTAAGCGCGGCGGAGCGTGGATGCACAACTTTGAGACTCACTCTAAAACTAAAGATGGCAAAACAAAGCTCGCATCTGCTTTTGTAGTTTGTAACTTTACAGCGTCAAGCAAGACTCAAAAATCACTTCTAAGACACGATGATGTAGTAACTCTTTTTCATGAGATGGGTCACGCTATCCATCATCTTCTTAGTGAAGTTGGCGAGATTGAAGTGAGTGGTGTAAATGGAGTGGAGTGGGATGCAGTTGAGTTTCCATCTCAGTTTTTAGAAAACTTTGCTTATGAGCCAAAGGTTTTAAAACTCTTTGCATCTCATCATGAGACAAAAGAGGTGTTGCCAGATGAGATGATAGAGAGACTTGTGCGCGCTAAAAACTTTATGTCAGCGTCGCAAATGCTTCGCCAGTTAGAGTTCTCTTTGTTTGACTTTAAACTTCACTCTGAACTTTATAGTGGAGATAAAATTCAAACCCTACTAGATGCCATAAGAGAAGATACCGCACTTATAAAACCGCCATCATATAACAAGTTTCAAAATGGTTTTTCACATATCTTTGCAGGCGGTTATGCGGCTGGTTACTATAGTTATAAATGGGCGGAAGTACTGAGTGCTGATCTATTTTTTAGCGTGGTTGATGAGGGGATTTTTGACTCTAAGATAGCTAAAGCTTATCTCGATATTGTTCTAAAAGGTGGAGGAGCAAAGAGTATGGATGAGTATTTTAGAGCTTTAATGGGTAGAGAACCAGATGCACAAAGCTTGTTGAGACTAAATGGAATCATCTAGTGAGACACCTCTTTTTACTCTTTGTACTTCTTGGTACACTTTTTGGAGATAGGGTTTTGAGCATCGCAACTTATAATGTTGAAAATCTTTTTGACTTAGAGCAAAAAGGCTACAAATACAAAGAGTATAAGCCAAACACAAAGAGTAACTGGAATCAAAAAACTTATAAGATAAAACTACAAAATATAGCAAAAGTCATAAAAGAGTTAGATGCAGATATCATAGCTTTACAAGAAGTTCACTCACTTGTTGCTCTAAAAGATCTTCGTTTTACACTAAAGAGAGCTGGACTTTACTATGAGTTTTATAAGATTGCAGATAAGAAAAATACAGCTATAAATGTAGCGATTTTAAGTAAATATCCCTTTGTCTATACAAAAGAAGTAGAGGTTACAAAAACTTACAAATATAGAAATATCTTAGAGGCAAAGTTTAAGATAGATGGCGTAGAGTTTTACCTCTTTGCAAACCATTGGAGTGCAAAGTCAAAACCTGAGAGTGCAAGAATTCTCTCAGCTAAACTCTTAAGAGACAGAGTTGAGCAGATTGGATATGATAAAAACATCATCTTAGTTGGTGATTTTAACTCTGACTATGAAGAGTATATAAAGTTTGGGCGCATAAAAAGGCTCAATGATACAAATGGAAAAACTGGCATAAATCATGTTCTGCGAAGTATAAAACAGACTCAAAAAGCCAAAGATGCAAAGCATGAAAAAAACAACTTCTACAACCTCTGGTACGATGCAGAGCTTGATGATAGATATACTTACATCTACAGAGGCAAAAAAGAGGCACTAGATAACATCCTAATCTCTCAATCTTTACTAGACAAAAAAGAGATGTTCTACCTTGATGCAAGTATAAAAAACCTAGAAAAAGATTACCTTTTTAAGAAAAAAAACATCTACAGATGGCAAGTCTCAAATGCAAGAATCCCAAGACACAAAGGCGAAGGCTACTCAGACCACCTTCCTGTTATGGCGAAGTTTAATCTAAGCACCAATTAACCTCGCCTCTTTTGTGAGTCGTGAGATACTCATTTGCTTTTGAGAAAGGTTTTGAGCCAAAGAAGCCTCTGTAAGCACTTAATGGTGAGGGGTGTGGGGATTTTAGGATTAGGTGTTTTTTGGAGTCTATAAGTCTCTCTTTTTTTTGAGAGGGATTTCCCCAAAGTATAAAGACTATGTGTTCATACTCACTTGAGAGTTTTTCTATAACAGAGTCAGTAAGCTCTTCCCATCCCCTGCCCTTATGAGAGTTTGCCTTTGCCATCTCAACGCTAAGCACACTGTTTATAAGCAATACGCCCTCTTTTGCCCAGTTAGTTAAATCTGGAGAGCTTGGCTGATTGCAAGCCATATCATCAACTAATTCCACAAAGATGTTTCTCAAAGATGGCGGAATTTTACACTCTTTTACTACTGAAAAAGCCAGACCATTTGCTTGAGAGATGCCATGATATGGATCTTGCCCGATTATCACAACTTTTACATCTTGTGGTTTAACTAGTTCAAATGCTCTAAAAATCTGCTCTTTTGGTGGAAAGATTGTTTTAGTTTTGTACTCATCTTCTACAAATTTTTCTAATCTCTCAAAGTAACTCATCTCCATCTGCAAAGAGACAAGAGATGACCACTCTGTTGATTTTATTAATCTTTTTAGCACTCTCTTACTCTTTTGAGAGAGATAAGATAACTTCTCTTATATCATCCTCATCAAAGTATATATTTAATGCTAATTCATTACTAATTTGAGCTAATAATTTTTTCTTTTTTTCAACTCTTTCATCTTCACTTACTGTGCTTAGAATATTTTTAATTTTTTGCTTGTAATCTGAGATGATTTGTGCTTTTTTTTCTTCTTGGCTTCTAGTAGGAACAGCCTCTTTACTTCTTAAAACAAAAAATATAATAATAACTAAAACAACAATCCCAAAACTAGAGTAAATAATCTCACTATCCATAAAAAACCTTTTTGTAATTAAGAAAGAAGTATATCTGTTTTTAAAAAACTTCTATATCATCTATCTCTTTAGCAGGGGTAAGTTCAAGTTGTTTTTCTGTATTTGTGATAATTTTATCTTTCTCATCTTGGCTCATGTTTGCGTTTAAGAGTTCCAATATGTACTTGATTCCATTTGCATTTATCTTTTTTACACTTGCTATGTAGTGAATGAATGCTATGGTTTGTATGTCATTTATGGAGTATAGTTTTTTGAGGATGCCCTCATGCTTTGGCAACAGCCCTTTATCTTCGTACATTCTAAGCGTTCTACTTTTTGCCCCTAGCATCTCTGCGACACCACTAAGCGGAATTACTGGCTTATCTTTATCTATAAATGACACCCTATTCTCCTAAAATATTTAAGTGTAATTATACACAAAACAGAGTTATTCTTCCTCTTAAAGTATATTTTTTTACACAAATTTATGTCAAAATTTTACACTATTTATGTAATATTATTAGTTATTAAGCTGCTAAACTATACACTAAAAGTGATTTCACACTACTAAAAGGTTTTATTTGAAAATATTATTACTACTTTTTACTATCTTTATTCTCTTTGGTTTTGCTAATGAGAAAAAAGAAGAGAAGATTGAAAAAGAGCTTTTCGTTCCGCTTATTGAGAGATATATCTTAGATGAGTTAAGAGATATAAGGATAGATCATCATAGGCTTCGTTCCGACGTCGAGCAGAGGATTTCGAGAGCTGAAGTGTCTCAAACTGATAGGTCGGCTAGATATATCACAGATACTGTTGGAAATATCTTTTACATCATTGCAGCAGCTACTTCTGTACTCATTTTTGCAGGCTGGAACTCTCTTAGAGATATCCGAAAAAAGACTGAAGATATCGTAGAAGCAAGGGTTGAGCAAATCACTAAAAAGTACAACGAGAAGCTAGAATCGCTTGAAGACACTCTAACTGAGCAGTCTAAAAAAATTCTAGAGAACCAAAACAAGATTTATAACACTCAGTTTATTCACTCCTTATGGATGCGCTCAAATCTTGAGACAAATCCACAATCAAGAATAGATATCTACGATGAAATCTTAAAATTAAATTCTAATGATGCAGAAGTTTATGCTTACAAAGCTGATGCTGTTTTAGATCTTGATGAGTATGAATGGGCATTAAATCTTAGTAACCGCGCTATAGAGATAGATGATAATTACGGTTATGCTTACTGGCAACGCTCTTGTGCGAATGCAGAGCTTGGAAACTTAACAGATGCCATAAATGACCTAGAGTTGGCCCTACAAAAATCTCCAAACTTAAAGGATGATGTAGAAGATGAAACATCATTTCATGATATAAAAGAGACAAAAGAGTTTAAAAAGATACTAGCGCAAATAGAAAGGGGATAGATATATGAATATAGAAAAAACAACATTTGATGAGGCAAAGACTCTTGTAACCTCTTGGCAAAGAGATATTGCAAAAAACAGAATCCGCTCTGAGAAGAAGTTTCATGCCATTATGAAGCGACTTCTTAGTGATCCTAGAAACAAAATCTTTCTTATAGAGCTACTAGACCAAAGCTTCAGATCACATGACAATAACCGCATAGCCAACCAACTAGAATATATCTTTAACAAGTACAATAACACAACTTTTTTTACAGAGTTCGAGCAACTCTTAGTTTGGCTCTTTCGCAATCTTGGCATCTACTTACCAGTTATCTCAGTTCCTCTTTTTATCACCTACTTAAGAGGCGATATAAAAAATATTGTCATTAAAGGCGAAGATAGATCACTAAATGCACATCTACAAAAACGATTGGCAGAGAAGACTAGAGTAAATATCAACATCATCGGCGAAGCAGTTTTAGGCGAAGATGAGGCAAAGACAAGAGTTTTAAAATACATCTCTGCACTAGAAAACCCAAATATAGACTATGTATCTATAAAAATCTCTACAATTTTCTCACAAATAAATCCTCTTGCACATGAGTGGAGTGTCCAGCAAATCTCTTTAAGACTTCAAGAAATTTTTAGAGCCGCACAGAAAAATAACTCAAAGTTTATAAACCTCGATATGGAAGAGTATAGAGATATAAACCTAACTATGGATGTTTTTATCAAAACTCTCTCACTTGATGAGTTTAAGCATCTCCACGCTGGAATAGTTCTTCAAACATATATCCCAGAGACTATGACTCACCTAAAAAGACTATATGAGTGGGCGAAAAAAAGAGTTGATGATGGTGGAGCTAGTATAAAAGTCAGGCTCGTAAAAGGCGCAAATCAAGAGATGGAGCTTACAGAAGCATCACTTCGTGGTTGGAAGTGTGTGACCTACTTAGATAAAGCACAAAGCGATGCAAATTTTAAACTTCTTATGGACTTTCTTATAAGTAAAGAGGTAGCACCCTACATCGTGACAGGTCTTGCATCTCACAATCTTTTTGACTTGGCACTTGGATATATTCTTGCAAAACAAAGAGGTGTCTTAGATGCTTTTAGTGCTGAGATGCTTGAGGGTATGAGCGAGACGGCTTACCATATTTTAAAAGAAGAAGATATAGAGGTTATCCTCTACGCTCCAACTGCAACTTCAAAAACCTTTGCAAACGCTATAGCATATCTTGTTAGGCGCTTTGATGAAAACACTGCAGAGCAAAACTTTTTAAGACATAGTTTTGGACTAGAAGTAGAAAGTGAGGCTTGGAAAATTTTGCTGCGTAGTTATGATGACTCACTTTTGGCACTAAAATCACTTCCACAAGAGCCTTACAGAACTCAAAACAGAAACACAGAGAGTTTTGAGGGTATAAAAAATATTCAAAATTACATTTTTAAAAATGAGAGTGACACAGACTTTACACTTCCTAAAAACCAAATCTGGGCAGATAAGATAAGAGATAAATACAAAAATATCTCAAATAAAGAACCATTAAAAGCCTATATGGTCATAGATGGTAAAGAGCGTGAGAGCTTTGAGGTAAAAGAGATTATAGATAAATCTCAATTTAGCCAAAATGTTATCTTAGGAAGATGCTTTATGGCTGAGGAAGATGATTTAAAAGAGGCTCTAAGAGTCGCAAAGAGTGATAAAGATGGTTGGAGCAGACTAAGCTTATATGAGAGGACTGAGGTTCTTATGAGAGTAGCAGATGAGTTTAGAAAAAATAGAGGCGAACTTATAGGAATGGCAGCGGCTGAGCTTGGAAAAGTCTTTAGTGAGACTGATGTTGAAGTCTCAGAAGCCATAGATTTTTTAAATTTCTATCCATATAGTGTGAAAAAACTAAGTGAGCTTGATGGTGTAAAACTAAAAGAAAAAGGCGTCGGCTTAGTCATAAGTCCGTGGAACTTTCCAATAGCCATAGCAGCTGGAGGAATAGCCGCATCACTTGCAACTGGAAATAGAGTCATTCTAAAACCATCTTCAGATGCCGTGCTTTGTGCATATTTGCTTTGTAAATGCTTTTGGGATGCTGGTGTTAGTAAAAACACCCTACAGTTTACTCCAACACAAGGAGCTTTGGCGGGAGAGCATCTGGTAAAGAGCAAAGATATTGACTTTGTAATCTTTACAGGAAGCGAAGAGACAGCTTATGGCTTGTTAAATAGTCGTCCAGATATTCACCTAAGTGCTGAGACTGGAGGCAAAGATGCAACCATAGTTACAGCGCTATGCGACAGAGATCAGGCCATCAAAAATGTAATAGCATCTGCCTTTAACAACTCTGGGCAAAAATGTTCAGCTACTTCGCTCTTAGTCTTAGAGAGGGAGCTTTATGAAGATGCGGAGTTTAAAGAGATGCTCGTAGATGCGACCCTCTCTTTAAACGTTGGCTCTGTTTGGGATCTTGAGAATAAAATCAGCACATTAGCAAATATACCCTCAGGCAATCTAAGACATGCATTAGAGCATTTAGACAAAGGCGAGAAGTGGCTCATAACTCCTAGTTACGCCCAAGATGGAAATCCTTATATGCTAAGACCATCTATCAGATGGGGAACTAAAAAGGGTGATTTTTGCCATATGAATGAGCTTTTTGGTCCAGTTTTAAGTGTGATGTGTGCAGAGGATTTAGAAGACGCTATAGATATAGTAAACTCGACTGGATATGGTCTGACTTCTGGGATAGAGTCTCTTGATGAGAGAGAAGTAGAGAGGTTTAAGAACGGCATCTTAGCTGGAAATCTATATATAAACCGCATGACAACTGGAGCTATAGTTATCAGACAACCCTTTGGTGGTATGGGTAAATCGGCCATAGGAAGCGGTAAAAAAGCAGGTGGTTTTAACTATGTTTCTCAATTTTTAAACATCTCTTACGAGGCAGTTAAAGAAGAAAAGTCAGCCTCGCATCCATACTTGAAAAATCTTCAAGAGATTTTAAAAGATGAGGAGACATATAAAGAGATTTTAAGGAGAAGTATCAAAACTAGTGACGCTTTTGCTCACTACTTAGAGAGCGAATTTTTAGCAGAACATGACTATGCAAATATTAGGGGTGAGAGCAATATCATCAGATACTTAAATGTCAAAAAAATGACTCTAGTTATTAGTAGTGATGACTCTCTCTATGAGATACTCTGCTCCATTGCAGCTGCAAAAATGTCTGGTGTAAATCTCCATGTTTCTCTACCAAAGAAGATAGATTCACATGAGCTTTTATGGCTCATGGGCAAAAAAGATTTCTTGCTAGATGCTAACGATTCACTCGCAAATGAGTCTACAGAAGAGTCCATAGAGTCTATGAGTGGATCTCAAAGAGTTAGATATTTAAGCAAAGATAACATTGAAGATGAAATCTATATAGAGTTAGCAAAAGATGCAAAGCATATCGCAAGTGAGCCTTTTATAGCTCATGGGAGGATAGAACTTATGCACTACTTTTTAGAACAAAGCATCTCTCATAGCTATCACAGATATGGAAATCTAGGACTAAATAGTCTTGATAAAAAGGAGGACAGATAGATGGAAGCACCACTTTTAATTTCATTTTCTCTCTATATGGTATTGATGGTAGGTATAGGGTTTCACTTTTATTTTAAAACTGATGATTTGAGTGATTATGTTTTGGGCGGAAGAGGTTTAGGTCCAGGTGTCACAGCTCTTAGTGCTGGTGCATCAGACATGAGCGGATGGCTGCTTTTAGGACTTCCTGGGATGATGTATAGCCAAGGTTTAGTTGGTAGCTGGATTGCTGTTGGACTCTTTATAGGGGCATATTTAAACTGGCACTATGTTGCAAAACCACTTCGTGTTTACACTCACCATTTAAATGACGCTATTACTATTCCTGATTATTTCTCAAACAGATTTAAAGACAACAAAAACACTCTAAGAATTATTACTGCTATTGTTATTTTAGTTTTTTATACCCTTTATACCTCTTCTGGACTTGTAGGCGGGGCTAAACTTTTTGAAGCGACTTTTAACTTAGACTATTCAGTCGCTTTGATAGTCGGTAGTGTTATCATCGTCTCTTACACATTTTTAGGTGGTTATAACGCTGTTAGTTGGACAGATTTCTTTCAAGGTATCCTTATGATGCTAGCTCTCATTATCACTCCTATAGTGGTTTTATATGATATTGGTGGAGTAAGTGAAGCTATAAGAGTCATCAATATTCATGAAGCAAAAATGCTAGATATCTTAAGAGGCAGTTCTCTTATTGGCATCATCTCACTCTTAGCTTGGGGACTTGGATATTTTGGTCAACCTCACATTTTAGTGCGTTTTATGTCTATTAGAGACGAAGATGAGATGCATCGTGCAAAAGCTATAGGAATGACTTGGATGGGGCTTTCAATCATAGGCTCACTTGCTGTTGGTTTTTTTGGTTTTGTTTATGTCATAGCAAATGGGGTTGACTTACAAGATAGTGAGAAGATTTTTATAACTCTCTCTCAACTACTTTTCAACCCTTGGATTGCAGGATTCCTACTCGCGGCTATTCTAGCAGCTATTATGAGTACGATTGATTCTCAACTTCTCGTCTCATCTTCTGTTTTAACACAAGATATCTACCATGCCCTCATAAGAAAAGATGCAGGCGATAAAGAGCTTGTTTGGGTTGGCCGTGCTACAGTTATTGCTATTGCGCTCATTGCTTGGTATATCTCAACAGATGAAAATTCTAGCGTCTTACAGCTTGTATCTTACGCTTGGGCTGGTTTTGGAGCTGCTTTTGGGCCACTTGTGATTTTATCCCTTTATAATAAAAACATAACAAGAACTGGAGCGATAGCGGGGATGATTGTTGGATCTCTTACTGTTATCATCTACAAAAATTTAGAAGGTGGCATATTTGATTTATATGAACTTCTACCAGGATTTGTCTTTGCGTGGATTGCTATTTTAGTATTTAGTAGAGTTGGTGAGAGTGCCTCAGCTGAATCTAAAGAGATCTTTAAAGAGGTTCAAGAAAAATTGAGATAAAAGGATGAGCAAATAAGAGTTTTAAAACTCTTATTTACCATTTGCAAGCTTATTTAAAGTCTCAATTATCTCATCCATCTTATCACTTATTAGGCTTACTTCATCAGAGATGTCATTTACCTCACTAGCGTTAGAGTTGAGTGCATCTGAGCTCTCACTAATGGACTGAATCAGAACATTTGTAGTAGCAGATGTCTCAGCTAGAGACTTTTGAGTCCTCTCAGCTAGCTTTCTTACTTCATCAGCAACGACTGCAAAGCCGCGACCATGTTCACCTGCACGCGCCGCTTCTATGGCTGCATTAAGCGCAAGTAAATTTGTCTGCTCTGCTATCTCACCAATATTTGATAAAATATCTTTAGTCTCATTTGCGCTTGATACTAGATGCTGTAGATTGTTAACCATCTCATTTTCTTTTTGAGAGACGCTATGTATGCGGGTTACAGCTGAATGTATCATATCTTTAAGCTCTATAATCGTTGTATTAGTTATGTCGCCAATAGTCTCATTTAGTTTTACAGATGTTTGCATGATTTGAGTCTGCTTATCTACATTTTCTTGCTCCATATCACCCAGAGCTTGACCTAAAAGATTGATATTGTTTAACAAATCAGCCATCTTTGCCTCAACATTTACTTTGCTTCTTGGAGTAAAATCTCCATTTGCATAACTCTTTAGGGTTGAGATAGCATTATCAAGATTTTTCTCTGATGCTACGAGCATATTGTTCATACTGTTTCTAAGAACATGAACATATGGTGTTTTAGTATCAGCATTTACTCTGCATGAAAAGTGTCCTCTTGAGACTTTATCGGCTAACAATACCATCTCCCCAGCTACTCTTGTATCTTCTAGTATCGTATTTTGGTATGTTGTTACGATTTTATTGAAGTTTTTTTCTACTTCATCTTTAGTGTTTAAATCTATCTCAACTCTGTTTCTCTTAAATTCCATAAGCTCAATTAAATCTAATCTTCTTGCATTGACTTTACTATTTTGTGAGTTATTTTGCATACTCATAGCAATACTTACTCCAAACAATATTAGAGCTAAAACAGCTTGAACGAAGCTTGAGCTGGTTAAAAACAGAGATGCTATTAAGACTACGAAACCTATAGAAATGACTACTATTTTTTGTGTATTGTTCATTTTTTTCCTATCTCAGTGTTTTATAATGTGCTTGGGCACTCTCAATCTCTTCTTTAGAAGGCTTTCTTCTACACGACATGTACATCGTTTTTTTTGAAACTGCATCCACCATAGGATAAACTGTTGCATAAACCCAGTAATATCCGCCATCCTTAGCCTTGTTTTTTATATAACCATCCCAAACTTTTCCAGCCTGTATAGTGTTCCACAGATCTTTAAAAGCTGCTTTTGGCATATCTGGATGTCTAACTAAGTTGTGTTGTTTACCAACCATCTCTTCAATAGTATATCCAGCCAATTTACAAAAATCATCATTTGCAAATAGTATAATGCCCTTCTCATCTGTTTGAGAGACCAAAAAATCATCATTTTTTAGTGTATATTCTTGCATTATTCCTCTTTTTTTGTGAATTTCAATCTAATCTCTATACTATATCAGAGAAATGACAAAACCTTATTGTATATTTCAAAATGTTTACATATCTTTTTTTAAGTTTAAATTCTTGACTCAAATTGTAACTTATTAGTTAAATTAAACAAATATAGTCATAATATGACAATATTAAAACTATGGAGAAACATCATGCTAGAACAAAACATTATATTAATCCAAGCCGTGTTATTTCTATCTCTATTTGGAACTATGTTTATTATCTCTTACTTTATTACAAAAAAAGATGCGAAGAAGTTTGAAGATAAAAACTCGTTAGATAAGAGAAGAAAGGCTGTACAAAAACGAGAGTTGGTTGATACCTTTTTAAATAGTTCTATAGTGAAAATCATAGGAAAAGATGCATCACTTAAAGAACTCTCAAATAAACTAAACAAAGGTGCTATCAATAAAGAGGAGTACAATATTTTAAAAGAGTCTCTTACAGCTAGTTAAAATTACTCTTTACATATTAATAAGCTTCAAAAACAGCCCTTTCTTTCACAATCTATTGTAAATATAAAATAGTTACATTATAATAAGAGCAAATTTATCACAAAATAGTAATATTTTTGTCTCAAGGGGCTTTTTATATGAATAAGCACAGTATTCTCGTCGTAGAAGATGATGAGATAACAGCACTAAACTTAAGTTTATCACTTCAAAAACATGGATATCAAGTTCTCGCAGTCTGCGACAACTCCATTGATGCAATGCAAAAGATTAAACAGTACAAACCAGATATTGCTATCATTGATATCTCTCTTGATGAGAGCAATGATGGTATAGAACTAGCAAAAGATGTACGCCAAAAATATAATATTCCTTTTATTTATCTAACTTCATATAGTGATGATGAGATAATCTCCCAAGCAAAACTCACAGAACCATATGGCTATATCGTAAAACCTTTTGATCCAAACTCTCTTCACGCAACTATCCAGATGGCTATCTTTAAGTATGAGATGGAAAATGAGAGAAAAAACAACTTAGACTCACTAAAAGTAGACAAGCTAAACTTAGAAAAATTACTCTATGCAAGAAGATCAGCAGATAAGCCGGTAGTTTGCTTTGGGGATAACTATCATCTTGATATATCAATTTGCGAGACTTTTTATAATGACAAAAAGATAAAATTAACAAAAAAAGAGAACGCTTTTTTGCGCCTTTTAGTAGCTCAATTAGGTATTGTTGTAAGTTTTGAGCAAGCTATGAAATATGTTTGGGATGAAAATGGAGCTACTGAAAATAGCGTTCGCACTCTAGTTTGGAGACTAAGAAACAAACTAGAAACTGACATTATAAAAAATGCTTCTGGCATAGGCTACTATATAGAGGAGTAACAGAGGAGGCTCTTTTCCTTTTAACTTCACTCTATAGCAAAAAAGCCTCCTCTGCTAGAGAATGCTTATCTGCTCAACTCTGTTTTTTATATCCATAAAAATCGCTTCATAGTTATACTCACGATTTTGAGCCTTAGCCATTTTCTCCATCTCACTAGCACTTTTTTGAAGCTCCTCAATCCTAAAATTTCCACTAGAACCTTTTATGGAGTGAGCACTTAATGCGATTTCTTTGTAATCTCTTATATGGATAGCATCTTGGAGTTTTGGTATCTGAGTTTTCATTTTTTTGATAAAAAGAGTAAGGAGTAAGATAAGTTCATCTTCATTTAACTTTAAATCTTCTTTTAGTTTTGTAGCATCTAGTCCTACTATACTCTCTTGAAATTCAGTTGGTAGTTTAACCTCTTTAGATTCATCCTCTTTTAAGTATAGTTTAAAAACTCTCTCAAGCTCTTTTAAAATAATAGGCTTACCTAAAAAAGAGTCAAACCCACTAAGAAGTCCCCTCTCTCTTGCTCCCTTTATAACATTTGCAGTAAGTGCTGAGACCGGAGTATGTTTTAGCCCTCTTTTTTTCTCATAAATAGCTATCTGTTTTACAGCTTCACTTCCATCCATTAGTGGCATCTGCTCATCCATAAGTATCAAATCATAATTATTTTTTTTGTATAGCTCAAGTGCTTCAAGTCCATTATTAGCCATGTCAAAACTCAAAGAGTATTTATTTAGAAGTATCTTTACAAGTTCTTGATTTGCTTCATTATCCTCAGCTACTAAAATATGACCCTTAAATTTTATATTAGAGTGTTTTTTATGTGGTGTGTATGAGTGTGGATTTAAAATCTCATCAAAAGCGGCCCTTATTTTAGAACAGTAGAGTGGAAAACTAACAGAGGTTATATTGTCATACTTATCATAATCATCATTTGGTTCATTTACTAAGGCTATGAACTTTTTTTCTGAACGAATCGCCATATTTATAAACTCTTTATCTACATCTTCTTGTACAAAAAGAGCTATATCAAACTCCTCTTCTATGGAGTTTATTTTTTTTGTATTCATCTCAAAGGCATCTGCATATCTTAAAAAAGAGTTCTCTTTATATGCATTTTTGCTATCATTTGAACATACAGCTATCTTTAGGGCTCTAAACTCACTTACATCTTCAAACAGTGGACATAATGAACTTTTAGCTTCTACAGGAATTGTAAGAGTAAACTTGCTGCCAACACCATAAATAGACTCAACATCAACGCCTCCTTGCATATGTTGTGCTAACTGATGGCAGATAGAGAGACCTAGTCCAGTCCCACCTGTTGAGTTTTTTAGCTCACAATGTTGCGCTTGGGCGAAGGCTAAAAAGATATTTTCTACATCTTCTTCTGCTATGCCTATACCGCTATCACTTACACTAATACTTAAAATACCTTCCTTACAAAAAGACTCAACACTTATATGCCCACCCTCTTGTGTAAATTTTATAGCATTACTTAGAAAGTTTGATAAGACTTGCTTCATTCTAAGTGCATCAGCGTAGAGCTCTTTTGGGATATGTGGATCTATAAAAGAGGTTATAGTGATGTTTTTTGCATTTGCACTTGCAACAAAAAGTTCCATTGTATGACTTATCTCATCATGAAGTGAGAAGATTTTAGGCTCTATAGTAAACTCTCCACTTCTTAGTTTTGAGAAATCCAAAATATCATTTATGATGCAGAGTAGATTTTCACCACTATTTAGGATGATATCAAGATAGTTTCTATGTTTTTTTGAAACATCTTCATCTATAAGAAGATTTACAAAACCAAGTATCGCATTTAGTGGCGTTCTTATCTCATGACTCATATTTGATAAGAAGTACTCTTTTGCATGAGACGCTCTATCTGCTTCTTGCCTCGCAGCTATAAGCTTTTCAAACATGGTGTCTGTGTAGTGCTTTAGTATACCTCTAAAATTCTTATCAAAAACAAAAGAAATCTCATTCGACATCTCTCTAGAATCAAGCTTTTGATCATAAGAAAACTCTATCATAGATCGGCGAAAGTGACTACAAATCTCAAAAAGTTCATCTGCACTAATCTCTCTATCTTTTAAATAGCTCAAAAGTCCCTTCATAATAGGACAATTTCCAATCTTTAACTCTCCTGCAATAACTCCCATAAAATAATCAAAAACTTCACTAGCATACTCTTGTAAAAAAAACTCTCTATCTATCTTATGCAACTCTAAAATCTGCTGTGTTGAGTCGTATGAGAGCCACTGCAAAAGTATCTGTTGTTTAGAATTTATAAATATCTCTTGCGCTTGAAACAAGTTTGGAATCCTCATCTTCATATTTCTGCCTACTTTAAAATTTTGCTTAATATCTCAAATGTATTTTTTGAGATATTTGGAGTCTTTTGTACTCTTAAAAGTTCTTGCTTCATAAGATGCTTACTTTTAGCATTTAGCCTATCGTAAATCTTAAACGCAGATGCAAGAGCTGATGCCATCTGTGCATTTATCTTATCTATCTCTATAATTTTATCTGCTACAAAAGCGTATCCTGAGCCATCAATAGCGTGAAAATATTTATAGTTTCTTGCAAATACACCAACAAGAGAACGAACTAGATTTGGAACTCTTTTATCATAAACTTCATCATCTTGTAAAGCTATAACGCGAAGCAATACTCCCTCTCTTTGTGAGGCTGCTATGATGGAGAAGTACTTGTTCATAACTAAAGTATCATCTTTGTATCTTGCATAAAAGTCATCTAATGCAAGACCTCCCTCATGACTTGTGATGTTCTCAAGCGCGTCAAGAGCTACAACTCTATCTGTCATGGTAAGTGATTCTTGGTACTGCTTATATGCTAAGTCTATAACCTCTCTACTCTCTAAACTACAAAGCAGTCTCAAAGCTCTGTTTTTCAAGGCTCTCTCTCCAACGCTCACAGCATCTAACTCTTTGTTTTTTGGTTTATGATTGAGTCTATAAATATCAAGAAGTTTCTCTCTAAACTCTGTGGCAATCTCACGTTCTAATCTCTCTTTAGCTCTATAAAGAGGAGCAAAATCAACTACTTTTTGTCTTTGCATCAAGTTAGAGATAGATGGAAGTTCAAGCAGAAGTGCTTTATATGAAAGCTCTACATCTAAATCTAAAACATATCCATAAGAGTCTAAAAACTCGGCATCTAGCTCTGCACTATCCATGAGTTTTTCTATAGTCTCTAGGGCAAAAGATTGTGCTGATTCATACCTTACAAAGCTATCTTTGTCGTGCTTCATCAAAAATGCGTATTCATTTCTCTCTTGCTTTACAATGATTGGCGCACTAAAACCACGGTTTATAGAGAGATATGGCTTTGCATCTAGCCCCTCAAATACAAAACTCTCCTGCTCTTTTGAGACTATTAGCATCTCCTCTTTAATCTCTTTGCCATCAGAATCAATAAGCCCTATATTTAGTGGAAAATAAAAAGGATCCTGTTTAGTTCCATCAACCTTGTTTGGTATAACTTGCTTCAAATCAAGTCTGTAAACCCCATCAGAAAATGAGTCCTTAACCTCTAAGATTGGTGTGCCTGATTGATGATACCATCTTTTAAACTGTGTAAAATCAACTCTTTTTTCTTTATCAACCTCGCTCATAGCCCATAAAAAATCACCAGTTCTTACAGCCCTTCCATCAAAAGTCTTAAAGTATAAGTCCATCGCCTCTCTAAACTTACTATGTCCTAAAAGAGTGTGCAACATTCTTATAACTTCTGCACCTTTTTCATAGACTGTTGAAGTGTAGAAGTTGTTTATTGAGATATATGAGTCTGGCTGAATTGGATGAGCCATAGGAGATGCATCTTCTACAAACTGTCTCTCTCTTAAACCCTTCACATCTTCGATGCGCTGGACCTCTTGTGAGTTTAAATCTGCTGAGAAACATTGGTCGCGAAAAACTGTTAGTCCCTCTTTTAGAGTAAGTTCAAACCAGTCACAACAAGTGATGCGGTTTCCAGTCCAGTTATGAAAGTACTCATGAGCTATAACACTTTGTATCCCCATAAAGTCAGCATCTGTAGCTTTTTCTTCATCTGCTAAAACGTAGTGAGAGTTAAAGATATTTAAGCCCTTGTTCTCCATAGCTCCCATGTTAAAACTATCAACTGCTACGATATTATAAACATCTAAATCATACTCTCTACCATATTTCTCTTCATCCCAAATCATCGCATCTTTTAGTGATTTTATCGCATAAAAACATTTCGACTCAGCGCCCTTGTCACAGTAGATATTTAGCTCAACTTCTGCTTTAGATGCCGTTATAAACTCATCGCTTATAACTCCCAAATCACCTGCAACTATGGCAAAAAGATATGATGGTTTTGGATGTGGGTCAAACCAAGTAACTCCGTGTCTAGCGTCCATCAGGTCATGACAACTCTGCTTATTTCCATTACCTAAAAGTACGGGATATCTCTCTTTGTCTGCCACGATTGTAGTAGTAAAGACGCTCATAATATCTGGGCGGTCTAAGTATGGAGTTATCCTTCTAAAGCCCTCTGGCTCGTTTTGCGTACAAAATATTGTGCCTGATTTGTAAAGACCTTCTAGCTCGGTATTGTTTTGTGGATAGAGCTTGTTTTTTATCTTTAGTGAAAATGAGTTTGGGACATTAAAAACAGTGAAACTCTCTTCTTTTATCTCATAGCGAGTATCAGGTAGCTTCAAGTCATTTAGATAGACTTCAAGAAGTTCTAACTCTTGAGAATCAAGCTTTATATGCTTTTCTTGAGCATCTAGTTTGTTTATCTCCATAGTGTTTGTAACGAGTACAAACTCCTCAAAAAGCTCAAAGCAGAGCTCACAACTCTCTACTTCAAACCCACACTCTTTATAATCTTTTAAACAAATAACACTCATCTCGCTCATAGCTTTTCTCTTTTTTTAGAGTAATAATAGCATAAGAGTTTTAGATGTAATTGAGTCTTAGATTTTTGTGTTTTTTAGGCGCAGTGCATTTACTATAACAGAGACTGAACTAAAACTCATCGCAGCCGCTGCAATAACAGGCGATAGTAAAATCCCAAAGTATGGGTAAAGAACTCCTGCTGCTATTGGAACACCTGCACTGTTGTAAACAAAGGCAAAAAATAGATTTTGTCTGATATTTTTCATAGTAGCACGGCTTAGTTTTAGAACTTTTACGATGGAGAGCAAATCGCCTTTTATCAAAGTGATGCCAGCACTCTCAATGGCTACATCAGTTCCGCTGCCCATAGCGATGCCAACATCAGCTTGTGCCAAAGCAGGAGCGTCATTTATCCCATCTCCTGCCATTGCCACAACTGCACCTTTTTCTTGTAACTCTTTAACTATTTTCGCTTTGCCATCAGGCATGATGCCAGCGTGAACCTCATCAATGCCTAGTTTTTTAGCAACTGCTCTAGCTGTTGTTTCATTGTCTCCACTTATAACAACAACTCTAATGCCCTCTTTTATAAGCTCTTTTATAGCCTCTGCGCTCGTAGCTTTTATGGGATCTTCAATCCCTAAAATGGCACAAAACTTAGCATCTACAGCCATAAAGATAACACCCTTGCCCTCTTGTCTTAAAGCCTCTGCTTCTTTTGTGATGTTTTGTGTAGATACTCCTAAACTCTCTAAGAAGCTCTCACTTCCAAGTGCAATTTTTTTACCTTCAATCTCACCCTCGATGCCTTTTCCAGTAGTAGATTTAAAGTTCAGAACTTCACCTAGTTCTAAATCATTATCTTTAGCATACTCAACTACTGCCTCGGCTAAAGGATGCTCACTAACTCGCTCCAAACTCGCAGCATATTTTAAAATACTCATCTCATCAAAACCATCTTCTACTAAAAAGCTTGTAACTTTGGGCTTTCCAAGTGTCAAAGTTCCTGTTTTATCAACTATAAGAGTATCAACCCTCTCCATAGTCTCAAGTGTTTTTGCATCTTTTATTAAAACTCCAGAGAGTGCGGCTCTACCAGTTCCTACCATTATAGATATAGGAGTAGCTAGTCCTAAAGCACATGGGCAGGCGATGATTAAAACCGCTACGGCGGAAACAATAGCATAAGCCAAACGAGGTTCAGGTCCATAAATGTACCAAGCAAAAAATGCTAATATTGCGGCTATTACAACTGCTGGAACAAAGTAGCTAGAGACCTTATCTGCAAGTTGTTGAATAGGTGCACGGGAGCGTTGGGCTTTTGATACCATCTCTACTATTTGAGCAAGCATAGTATCACTACCAACTTTTTGCGCCTGCATGATTAGAGTGCCATTTTCATTTAAAGTAGCCCCTATAAGCTGATCGCCTTTGGTTTTTGACACTAAGATAGGTTCTCCTGTTATCATAGACTCATCAAGATTACTACTTCCTTCTAAAACCACTCCATCTACAGGGATTTTCTCGCCCGGTTTAATCCTAAGCTTATCTCCAACATGGACAAACTCAATACTAATATCTTCCTCACTTCCATCTGCATCTATGCGGTGGGCTTGTTTTGGTGCAAGATTTAGAAGAGTTTTAATCGCACTATTTGTTTTACTTCTAGCTTTTAACTCTAAAACTTGTCCAAGCAAAACCAAGGTCGTAATAACAGCTGCCGCTTCAAAATAGACATGAACTAAACCATCCTCAGTCTGCATTAGAGGTGGAAAGAGGCTTGGCAGAAATAGTGCAAAGAGACTATAGAGATATGCAGCACTCACACCGATGGCGATAAGTGTAAACATATTTAAGTTCCATGTTCTTATAGAGTTGTATCCTCTTACAAAAAAAGGCCAACCACCCCAAAGAACTACGGGAGTTGCAAGAACAAAAAGAAACCATTGGATGCTTAGCATCGAGATAGCGCTAGGCAGAAGTTGTGGTGCTAAATCACTTGTCATTGAGACAATAAAAACAGGAATAGACAGGGCTAAACTAATCCAAAATCTCCTGCTCATATAGTCAAGTTCATCTGTGTCCTCTTCAGCTTCAGCTATCATAGGCTCTAGTGCCATTCCACACTTAGGACAGCTTCCCGGACTATCTTGTATAATCTCTGGATGCATAGGACAGGTATATTTTGTAGAGCTTAGAGCTTTAACCTCTCTCTCTAACGCCATTCCGCATTTTGGACAAGATCCTGGGGTATTTTGACGAACCTCTGGATGCATAGGACAAGTATAAACATCAGCTTGTTTTTTAGAATAATCCACCTGACAGCACTCTTTTATCTCTTGACTCATAACACACCTCCTACTTTATAGCGTCTCTCTTAGCCTTATACTCTTCTTCGGAAATCTCACCCTTTGCATATCTTTGATCAAGAATATCTCTAGCTGATAAATCCCTTTTTTTATTAGCATTCATAAAGTATATCAATGCTCCAATAAAGAGTAATGGTATCAACCAACCTAACCACATTCCAAGTCCACCCATTCCATAATCACTCATAACGAACTCCTTTAATATCTTTTACTAACTAAAACCAAAATCTAAGCCCAACTGTAGCATAGACTTCATCTAACGCGGAGTAATCATCTGTATTTGAAAAATTTTTACTCCACTCAACACCTATATATGGTGCAAACTCTCTTACAAACTCATATCTTAATCTCGCACCTAGTTTTAAATTGGACAGACCGCTTCCAATGGCCATATCCTCGTTATTTTTTGTATATGCAGATAGAGCTATACTTGGAGTAAGTATTAGTTTTTGAGTTATTAAAGCTTCATACTCACTCTCTACTCTAAACCCAATATTTCCATCATCAGATACTAAAATAACTGCTCTTATTTCAAAAAAGTAAGGAGCAAGTCCTTGAACTCCTATAACACCCCAAGTCTGATCCGAACCCTCTACTCTATCATAAGCTATCCCGATTTGAGCGTCCCAGTATGGAGATATTGCACGAGAATATACCAGCTGGTTCTCGCTATTAGCAGACGAAGAATCTTTAGCTTTTTCACCTTCTGAGTAGATATATACTTTGTTTATATCATAACCTACATAGGCATAAGTATCCCATGAAATAGACTTTTCATCATTATATTGATACTCTAATTTATCTACCATAACAGTAGCTCTTAATATATCGCCACCGCTACCTGCAAACAGAGATGTGCTAAATCCTAACGCTATTATTAATAATAAATTTTTCATAATATTCATCTCCTTATACCACTACAACTTTTCTAAACATATCTGTCATATGATAGAGTAAGTGGCAGTGATATGCCCAAGAATCTCTAGCATCTACATTTACGCGAAAACTAATTTTTGAACCAGGTTGAGAGATGATGGTGTGTTTTTTTGGGAGATAATTATCATCGCCTGTTTCTAAATCACTCCACATTCCATGTAGATGCATTGGGTGATTCATCATCGTATCATTTATGTAAGTTATTCTTAGCCTCTCGCCATATTTAAACTCTAGTGGCGCAGCATCTTTATAGGCGATGCCATTAATTGACCACATATACCTCTGCATATTTCCCGTTAAACGAAGTATTATTTCTCTATCTGGATATCTATCATGTGTAGTTGGAGTTAGTGACTTTAAGTCGGCATAAGTAAGAACTTTTCTTTTGCTATCTCTTAATCCCACTCCTGGATCTGAGAGTCTATACTGAGGATTCATAGCTCGCATAGTTGTTTGAACTCCACGCCTCTCTTCTAGAGGAGTTATAGGAATGTTTGTTTTACCCATATCCATCTTAGACATATCCATGCCCGCACCACATTTCATAGCAGCCTCTTTTTTCTTTGGCATCTCTTTCATTGAGGACATATCATGTGCAGAGTTGTCCATACTTCCCATGTTCATACCCATATCAGCATGTGATAAGATCGGAAGGGGATCCATCTCTGGTATAGTTGCTACAACATTTGCATCATAAGTTAAAGCTCCAAGAGCGTAACCACTTCTATCAAGACTTTGGGCGAAGATAGAGTAAGCTCTGTTTTCTTCAGGTTCAACTATCACATCGTATGTTTCTGCCACTCCGATTCTAAACTCATCAACCAAGACAGCTTGCACATAGTTTCCATCAGATGCAACTACGCTCATTTTTAGCTCTGGGATTCGGACATCAAAAAATGTCATTGCTGAGCTATTTATAAAACGCAATCTTATTTTTTCTCCATTTTCAAACAGAGCTTTAAAGTTTGTCGCTGGGTTTTGCCCATTCATTAGGTAGGTATATGTATAGCCTGTGACATCAGATAGATCTCTATCCGTCATTGCCATCTCATTCCACATCTTTCTTTGACTAAAAGCTTCTAAAAAGCCTAACTCTTTTACTTCGTCAAAAAAATCTCCAACGGATCTTTGTTTAAAATTGTAATAATCTGCTGATATTTTTAATTTTCTATAAATAGAATCTGGTTTTTCATCTGACCAGTCAGATAAAGAGATGACATACTCTCTATCATATTGGAGTATCTCTTCTTTTGGTTCTATGATTATTGCACCATAGATGCCTGTTTGTTCTTGAAATCCTGAGTGTGAGTGGTACCAAAAGGTTCCACTTTGAACTACTGTAAATTTGTAGGTAAAAGTAGCACCTGGTTTTATCCCATCAAAACTAATACCAGGAACCCCGTCCATATCAGTAGGCAAGATAATCCCATGCCAATGAATTGATGAGTCTTCAGAAAGATTGTTGGTAACATTAATGGTTATCTCATCACCCTCTCTCCATCTAAGAGTCGGACCGCTTAGCATTGAATTTACTGCCGTTGCAAATGCGGGTTTGCCTGTTATGTTGACATTTATCTTATTAATAGTTAAATGAAATTCACTTCCACTAAGTTCTTCTGTCTCTTTTCTTTGAGATATTTTTGTACTAGCATTTAAAGTTAGCGCTGAGGATGCAATCAAACCACTAGCCACTACACCTTTAACAAAAACTCTTCTTGAGAGGTTTGAAGTTTTATGAGTCATTTTATACTCCTCATTAATTTTCTTATATAAGATAAATTTATTACTTAAAGCATTACCATAAGTGATAATTCTACTTAAATATTTAAAAAGCAAGCTTATTTTTTAAATATAATTTTATATCATTATTTTTTAGAGTATATCATTCTCACTTGCACCAATGAAAGATAAAACCATAAGGTATCGTTTGTTTAAAGCTCTTAAGTGTATCATTTCGCATTATAAAATAATTTTATTTAGTATAAATTTGAGGAGAGTTAAATGAGCATATATAGAGAGTATGATATCCGTGGCATCTATGAAAAAGAGTTAAATGAAGAGAGTGTTGTTCGCATTGGTTTTGGGCTTGCATCTAAGATAGATGGAGAGTATGTAGCAGTTGGTTATGATGCTAGAAGTCACTCTCCTATACTCTTTGAGTACTTAGTTCATGGCTTAAATGCTGGTGGTAAAGTAGTCTTAGATATGGGGCTTGTTCCTACTCCTATAAACTACTTTGCAAATTATCAAGAGTGGGATGGAATCACTCCTAGTGCATCTATCATGATTACAGGTTCGCACAATCCTAGCGAATATAATGGCTTTAAGATTACAGTAGATAAGGCACCATTTTTTGCAGAAGATATCTACGCACTTGGCCGTGAGTGTGAGATAATGCCCTTTCCTCCAAAGAGTAAAAGAGAGGTTATAAAGATAGATGCAAAAGCGAGATATATAGACTTTCTTGTAAAAGAGTTTGCACACTTAGAAGGCATGGATACGAAAATAGTTTATGACTGTGGAAATGGTGTTGCTGGTGTTGCTTTAGTAGATATCTTTGCTCGCTTAAAGCTAGATGCAAAGGGCATCTTTGTAGATCCTGATGGCACATTTCCAAACCATCATCCAGACCCCTCAGATGAGCACAACTTACAAGATATCAAAAAACTTCTAGCATCTGATGGAGATATCGCCTTTGCTTATGATGGAGATGGCGACCGCATTGCAGTTCTTACTCACAAGAACAATATCAAAGGCGATATGATGGCGCTTTTGTACTCGATGAAGATGAAAAACCCTACAGTTGTTGGAGAGGTAAAGTGCTCACAGGTTATGTATGATGAACTAGAGCGCCGTGGAGCTAAGGCTATTATGTATAAAACTGGACACTCAAACATAAAAGTGAAGATGAAAGAGTGTGATGCAGACCTTGCTTGTGAAGTGAGTGGTCATATATTTTTCAAAGATCGCTATTTTGGTTATGATGATGCTATTTATGCGACTCTTAGAATGTTAGAGCTTATCAAAGATGGCATCGACCTAGATGCAGAGCTTGCAAAACTTCCAGAGACTTTCTCAACTGAGGAGATTAAGGTAGAGACTACAGAGAAAGATAAATTTCTAATTATAGACAAAGTAGAAGAGTTGCTTAAAAACCCTAAAGCCTCTTTCCCTGCTACAAAAGACATCATAAAAGTTGATGGAGTTCGTATAAACTTTGCAAATGGTTGGGGACTTGTTCGTGCAAGTAACACAACTCCAGTTCTAGTAACTCGTTTTGAATCAACTAATAAAGAGGATGCAAAGCTTTATGAGAGAGCTATAAATGAACTTATAGCAGAAGCAAAAGAGTTGCTCTAAACTTAAGGAAAACCTTTTTAAAGCATCTTTTGTTATAATTTTGCCTACAAACAATTACTTAAGTTTCAAGGAAAATAATGAAAACTCATACTCTTTTAATGCCCCTAGATATGCATCTTCATCTTCGTGATGGAGTTATGCTTGAAAATGTAGCCCCTCTTAGTGCTTTTAGTTTTAGCGGTGCTTTAGTTATGCCAAACCTAGTTCCTCCCATCACAACTCTAGAAGAGGTCAAAGCCTATAAAGAGCGAATTATTGCGGCAGTTCCAAATGACTATTTTGAACCATATATGACTCTTTTTTACAAAAACTATAGCAAAGCATTTTTAAAAGGTGTAGCTGATGAGATTATAGCTGTAAAGCTTTATCCAGCAGGTATCACAACGAACTCTGAGGGTGGAGTCTCTTCATTTGATGTAGAAGAGATGCGACCTACTTTAGAAGCTATGAGTGAGTTAAACATCCCTCTTTGTGTTCACGGCGAGACTGATGGTTTTGTTATGGATAGAGAAGCAGAGTTTATGAGCATCTATGAACTTTTAGCTACTAATTTTCCAAACCTTAAAATCATTATGGAGCACATTACAACAAAAGCGGCTGTAGATATGCTTGATAAGTTTGAAAATCTCTATGCGACCATAACTGTACACCATCTTCTTTTTACTCTTGATGATGTTGTTGGTGGGATGATGATGCCACACAACTTTTGTAAGCCAATAGCAAAACGCCCTGAAGATTTAGATGCACTTCTTAGTGTTGCACTTGAGGCTCATCCTAAGGTTATGTTTGGAAGTGACTCAGCACCTCATCCACAAAACAAAAAAGAGAATTGTGGCTGTGCGGCTGGTGTTTTTAGCGCACCAATAGCTCTTCAACTTCTATGCGAAATCTTTGAGCAATATGACCGCCTTGATAACCTACAAGCCTTTGTAAGCGACAATGCACAAAATATCTACGGCATCTGCCCTGAGTTTAAAGAGGTTATCTTAGAGAAACGACCATTTGTTATACCAAAAATCTACGCAAATGTAGTGCCGATGTACGCAGAGCAAGCGATAAACTGGGCGATTGCTGACATTGAGTAAAATCCTCTTACTAGAAGATGATCTTCTCTTTGGAGAGACTCTTATAGACTTACTAGAAGAAAATGGACACACTGTTACTCACGCTCCAAATGGTCAAAGCGCCTTAGATGCAAGTTATGAAGAGAAATTTGAGCTTTATATACTAGATATCAATGTACCACTCATCAATGGCATCCAAGTACTAAAAGAGTTAAGAGATGCAGATGACTCAACGCCGTGTATATTTCTAACCTCACATAAAGGGATGCTTCGTAGCGCTTTTATGTCTGGTGGTGATGACTATATAACAAAACCTTTTGATAGTGATGAACTCTTACTTAGGATAGAAGCACTCTTAAGAAGAACTAGCTCAAGGAGTGTTGAGTGTGTAAAACTTCTTTGCCATGATGAAGTGCATCAAAGAATTTTCTATGATAAAAAGGAACTTGACCTCTCCAAAAAAGAGTACGCTCTTCTTTTGCTTTTAATGAAACATGCAGACAACACAGTACCAAAAGAGCTTATAAGTGATGAGCTATGGAGTGCGTCTAAGAGTGCAAGTGATGGAGCTATAAGAGTCTATATTAACCGCATAAAACACCTGCTTCCAGAGATAAGTATAGAAAATATAAGAGGGATTGGATACAGACTTGTTTCGTAATCTTCGCATTACTATCTTTACCTTTTACTTCTTAAGTATCAGTGCATTTTTAGCAACTCTTCACTATCTCTTAGCTGTAGTAGAGGTGCAAAATGTTTTTTTACTCGCCGTAGTTATGACATGTTTTAGCATCTTAGGCGGTGTTTTTATGTCTAAGCTCTCTATTGATCCACTAGAGGAGCATGTTACAAACCTGCAAAACCTCTCTAAAGAGACGCTTCATGAGTTAAACTTACCCATCAGCACCATTATGACAAATCTTAATATGCTTAAAAAAAAGACTGTAGATGAGAAGGATCTAAAAAGACTTAAACGGATAGATACAGCCTGTTTGATGCTTCAAGAGAGGTATAATGAGCTTGATTATATGATAAAAAAGCAGACTCTTCATGAGATAAAAGAGGAGTTTATGTTAGATGAACTAGTAGAATCAAGAGTTGGATTTTTAAAGCATATCTATCCCCATATGGAGTTTTCTCTAAACTTAGAGCAGACTAAAATCATAAGCGATAAGACAGGCTTAGCAAAGGTCATTGACAACATAATAGATAATGCAGTAAAATACTCGCCAAATAGTAATAGATGCGATATAAGACTAAACGATTATTCACTTTACATAGAAGATTTTGGTTGTGGGATGGATGAAGTCGAACTTATACGGATATATGACAACTATTACCAATCAAATGATACTATGAGAGGCTTTGGTATAGGACTTAGCATGGTAAAAAGATTTTGTGACTCTCAAAACATTCACCTAAACATAAAGTCCAAACTAGAGTTTGGGACAACTGTACTACTTAAATTTAAGGAAAATTAATGCAAGACAACTTTTTAGCTTATGCAGAAGATGCACTAGACTATGGTGTTATGGGACTTTTAGTCCTTATGAGCATCGTAACTCTATGGCTTTTTATAGAGAGAATGATGTTTTATAATAGCATCCGTCTTGATGATTATAAAAACAGAGATGCCCTAGAGATGGACTTAACAAACAACATAAGCATCATAAGTGCTATAGGCTCAAATGCTCCTTATGTTGGGCTTTTAGGAACTGTCCTTGGAATTATGATTACTTTTTACAGTATGGGAGATGCTGGTGCTGTAGATGCTAAAAAAATTATGATAGGTTTAGCCTTAGCTCTAAAAGCGACTGCTATGGGGCTTTTAGTTGCAATGCCTGCTATTGTTGCTTACACTATCGTACTTCGTAAAGTTGAGAAAATTTTAGCTGCACATGATATCGCAAACGAAGATAAAGCAGACTAAGATGGCAAGGTATAAAAAAGAGCCAAAAAGGTTTGATCAGATCAATGTCATACCTTTTATTGACATCATGCTTGTTCTTTTGGTTATGGTTTTAACTACAGCTACTTTTATAAAACAAGGCATTATCCCTGTAGAGCTCCCAGAGGCAAAAGCTAGCACAAAAGAAGAACTGAAAAAAGAGATAAATGTCTATGTAAACTCTAAAGGTGAGATGTTTTTAGATAAAGAAAAACTAGATGCAAAAGAGCTAAAGAAGAGACTCTCAGAAATCTCAAAAGACCAAACAGTAGTCCTTAGAAGTGACAAAGAGTCACGATTTCAAGACTTTGTAACTGTTATGGATATACTAAAGAGCTTAAATCACGAACAACTCTATATCATCACAAAAGAGTAGTTTAGTAGGATTTATCTAAGAGTTTTATTCTAGAGCCAAAGCTTTCGTTTTGCTCTTGTTTTATAACTTTTAGTTCCTCTTTAGAAATTTTCACACCAGAGCTGAACTCTTTTTTTGATATCTTCACATCTTCTCTAAAGAGTGTACTCGCTATAAAAAACAATATCATTATAACCACCACACTTACATATAACAAAACATAGTTTTTAATGTGGCCAGATTCAAATGGGTTTTTCATAAATACTCTTTATCGTTTTTTAGTTGCCAATTATATACCAAATAAGATAACTTAAGCTTTTTTTATGTTAGTATATTTTAAAAATAATTTAAGGAGAGTAGATGCAAACTACAATGTTTAAAGGTTCTACTGTAAAACTAGCTGGTAATGAGCTAAATGTTGGAGATAAGGCGCCTGTTGTTATTGCTACGGGTGTTGATTTGAATGATGTTGAAGTGGGAGGTGCAAGAGACAAGATTCAACTCATCATAACAGTTCCATCACTTGATACGGCTACATGTGCAGCTGAGACAAGAAAGTTTAACGAAGACGTAAACAATCTTGATATCTGTGAGACAACTGTAATATCTATGGACCTGCCTTTTGCAGCAGATAGATTTTGCTCAACTGAGGGCATAGCAAATCTAAGCGTAGCATCTGACTACATCAACAAAGATGTAAGCCGCGCTTATGGCGTTCTTATGGATGATAACAAACTAAAAGGACTTAGTGCAAGAGCCGTTTTTGTAGTAGATAGAAGTGGAACTATAGTCTATAAAGAGATAGTACCAGAAGTAACTGCTGAGCCAAACTACGAAGCCGCACTTGATGCTATAAAAGAGGCGAGATAGATATTTTCACACCTTTTGAGGGTGTGGATTTAACTAAGTGAGTTTACAACACTTTTTATACTTTTTACCACTTTGACAAGGACACAAGATATTTCGCCCTATTTTTGAGTTTAAAAACTCCCCATCTCTATATAACCAGACACCATCTTCAAAGATAAAGTTACTTCTCTCGTGTTGCACTTTCAATCCATCACTATCTTTATAGTAGGCTTTAAATTCAACTTCATCTACGTCAGACTTTACTATCTCAAGCCCTAACCATTTCACACTTTTAGCATACTCTTGTATAAGAGCTACATCCACTTCAAAACCAGCATCTTTGGTTGCAGTCTTTAAAATATAGTTTCCATCTCCAAGAACATAGGCACTATATCTACTTCTCATAAGTGCTTCTGCTGATGGAACCTTTTTTTCGCCACTTAGATATGGTTTGCAACACTCACTAAAATCTTTCTTACTTTTACAATAACACTCCATAATATCTCTCTTAAATAATAATCTTATAAACAAACCATGTTGTAAAAAAAGATATTAAAATCCCATATCCTACAATAGCTGTGCTAAGTCTTGGGGCAAGTCCAGCCATAGATGCTATAGCTGCTGCTGTTATCATCGGAGCCATAGCCGACTCCATGATTGAAACTTTTGCGGCCATAGAGTCCCAACCAAAAAGCATAGTTATCACAAGCGCCACAAGTGGAGCAAAAAGTAGTTTAACACTAAGTGCCACGCTAAAAGGTTTTAACTCATGAAGTGGGAGTTTAAACTTTAGTTGAAGCCCAACAGCGACTAAAGCTAAGGGGATTATTGTACTAGATAAAGAACTTAGTACGCTAATTACAACGGGATGAAAATTATTTCCTATTAAGCCAAAAGCCAAAACCAATGCTACAAATGGAGGAAAAGAGAGCATTTTAAAAAGAAGTGCTTTTTTATCTACCTTTTGTGTACTTGAGTAGTAAACAGATATAAAAGTCCCATAGGTTGAGAGTGCTATAAATGTACCTAGTTGATCATACATCAAAACATATCCAAGCGCCTCAGTCCCAAAGTAGGCTTCTACGATTGGGATACCTAGATATGTGGTATTTCCAAGTACTCCAACTAACATCAAAGAACCTGTTACCTCTTTTGAAAATACAAATATTTTACAGAGATAAAAGACAGCTAAAGCACTTGTAATTAAAACTATCCACGCTATAAAAACAGGTATAAAAATCTCAAATGAGAAAGAGAGTTTTGGAACTTTAAGTAAAATAAGGGCAGGAATTGAGATATAAATGATAAACTGATTCAAAATTAGTGGAGTATTTATTGCAAAAATATCTCGTTTACTAATGATGTAGCCTATAAATATAGCACTAATAATAAGTGCAAAATTTTCCATATATTAGCCTCTTAGCTCTTTGATGGCAGCATATGCTTCATTTAGCTCTTGAGTTTTAACCTCTGCAAACTTCAACATACCTTGTGGCAATCCTTTACTAGCAATAGAATCATAGTGATACTCTTTAATGAGCCTTCTATAGTTCTTTTTTATGGTATCAAGAGAGTCATTTTTAGAAGATTCTAGTGTTTCATAGTATCTATCAAGATTGCTAAATGATGACTGTGTATTTCTGTAGTTAGTATGATTATAATCTTGCTTTTTATAATCACTGTAGTATTTGTAGCTTTTGCCTTGCATTGTAAGCAGACCAAGTAGTAAGAAAAAGTTAAAAGGAAAAAACAGTATTCTCGGTGCAAATATCAGAAGCAACACCCCAATAATAATACTCCCAAAACATATACCCAACCATGTTATTTCTAAAAATATACCTAAAGCAATAAGAGCAAATCCGAGAATTTTTCTCATAGTACAAAAGCCTCTATAGAGCTAATAAGTTCACCAAAGTAGTTTTCATTCTTATACACTAAAACAATCCTCGTCAAATAAATTTTTAAAAGTATAACAAATGAAGTTATCCAGAGTGTTTAATGGGCTTTTTTTTCTCTAAGTTTGTCCTTTTTGCTCTTGCCTTTCCCTTTTACTGGAGCTGGACCTTTAGCTTTTTTAGGCGCTTCTCCAACTAAGGCAAAGCCTTCTACGCTTTCTCGATTTAGCTCTATATCACTTCGTTTTTCTATGAGTTTAAAGTGCTCCATATCTTCATAGTCTATAAAGCTTATTGCCACTCCAGACTTACCAGCGCGTGCTGTTCGCCCTACTCTATGAATATAATCAGCAGGAGATCTAGGTAAATCGTAGTTTATGATACAATCAATATTGTCAATGTCTAATCCACGAGATGCTATATCAGTTGCAAAAAGTATGTTTACTTTTTTTTCTTTAAACGCTAAAAGTGTCTCATTCCTAGACTCTTGCTCTAAGTCGCCGTTAAAAGATGCTGCTTGAAATCCATACTTTCTAAACTTCTCAGCTATGTTATCAGTTGCTCGTTTATTTGCCATAAAAACTAACACCAACTCCCATTTATTCTCTTTTAACAACTCTCTTAGCAGTGGACCACGATTTTCACGACTAACTTCGATAACTCTTTGGTTTATCGCTTCTACTGTCGCTGTCTCTTTCACACTAACTTCTATAGGATTTTGTGTGATTTTTGAAGCAATACCCTGCATCTTTTGTGGATAAGTTGCTGAGAAGAGAAGGTTTTGGCGTTTTTTAGGGATGGCCTCTAAAACGAGTTCTAACTCCTCTGCAAAACCCAAATTAAGCATCTTATCTGCTTCATCTAAGATGAAAAATTCAATATGTGAGAGGTTCATCTGCTTTTTACTCAAAACATCTAAAAACCTCCCAGAAGTTGCAACTAAGATATCACACCCTTGTTGGATTTCATATAGCTGATCGCCAATACTCTCTCCACCAATAACACTTACAACTTTAGGTTTTTGCTCTAAATTTGCCCCAAAAGTTTTAAAAGCTTCTGCAACTTGCTGAGTCAACTCTCTTGTCGGAGTTAAAACAAGCACTTTGATTTTCGACTTACCTTCGCCTCTATTTTTAGACCAAAGCTCTAAAGTTGGCAAAACAAAACTAGCACTCTTTCCACTCCCAGTCTGAGCCAGAGCCATTATGTCATGACCCTGTAGAACAAGTGGAATAACTTTTTCTTGAATAGGAGTTAGTTTTACATAGTTACTCTTTTGCAGAGCAAGTTGTATAGGTTTTGATAACCCAAGTGTAGAAAATGACATATGAAGCTTCCTTATTAGTAAAGGGTATTTTAGTAGATGTTGGCTTTATTTATTGCATATATGGCATTTTATAACAGTAAAGATATTTTAATAATTTTGTAGTTAAAATGTAGCGAAAAGATTTTTTGACAAGTCTCTAAAGTGAGTTACAAAATCTTTAGAAATTCTTTGTATATGAGGTTTTGAGGTGGTGGGTCCTCCGTGACTCGAACACGGGACCACTCCGTTATGAGCATAAGCTCCTATATTATTTCTTTTTTTAACTATTACTTTATAAATACCTCTACAATGAGCTTTTCAAGTCTTTATCTCTTATATTATATTTATTAATTTATTACTATTTATACTAAGTTTTACTAAAAAAGTGGGGTAAAAAGTGGGGTATTTTGATATACTTCTTTTATGGGAACAAGAAAAGATTTTAAAAAAACAAAATATACTGGTATCTATGTCAAAGAAGATTCAAAAACAAAAGTCAAAACATATCTCGCCAGGGCTAAAGTTAACGGCGTTGAAATAGAGCAGATTGTAGGACGTTCTAATGATAAGTATAGAACAAATCCATCTCTTGCTTTTAACCGTCGTGTAGAGCTTATAAACACACATAAAAGCGGTAAATCTACAAAGAAGTCTGATAACCCTACTCTCAACATCTTTTTTAAAGAATTTCAAGAATTAAGAAAAAATACCATTTCCGAAAACAGATATAAATCAACAGATTGGTTTTATGAAAAATATGTACCCGTTCAACTTCAAAATAAAAAACTATTAGATATTTCTAGTGCTGATTTGCAGAAAATTATAAATCAAATGATAGATGATGGCAAAAAACCAAGCTATATAGTTACAGTCAAAGAAATATTTTCGCCAATGTATAAAAAAGCTATGGAGTATGGAATTGTAGAGAAAAATATAACCGATTATCTAAAATTTCCAAAATATGATAATACTCGGTATTTTTCACTGTCTGATGATAAGGTGAAAGCTCTTGTTATTGAAATTATGAATATACCAGATAACCATTACAGAGTAATGTTTATGTTTTTGCTCCGTGGTCGAAGAAGTAATGAAGTGAGAAGTTTGTGCTTTGAAGATATTGATTTTGATAATAAGTCATACACAATTAGAGATATAAATAACAAAAACCGTAAAAATTTAACTTACATGATAGATGATGAACTTATGAGAGAGCTTGAATATATAAGAGAAGATAAAGGATTAATTTTTAAGTCGCCAAGAACTGGTGAAAAATTAACTGCTGTGCCTAAAAGACTATGGAATAGAATTCAAGATAGTTTAGGTATAAAAATGAGGATTCATGATTTTAGACATTTACTAGGTTTTACTCTTGTTAACAATAATGTGTCATTAGAGAGTATTTCTAGAGCGTTGGGACACTCTAAAGTTAGTACCACTCAAAGATATAGTAATCAAAAGGAACTTATGGCTAAGCAAGCAGTTGATGTGTTTTTAGGGATAGTTAGTAAAGACTAGGGAGACAAGGGGGAACACCCCTTGACTATGTTAATTTAACATAGGTGCAAAAATGCACATAAGCAGTATTATCACAAACAGCTTATTCATTAAATCTCCCTTTATATAGTCTTTGGAGGGCAAAAAAAAAGGTCAAGGGGTAATTAATCCCTTGACCTTTTGCCACTCCATTGACTATATAAAGCTTGTTTGTGATTTGGTAATTATATCAGAATTTTTTTATAATTGCCAACTTTTTCACCCTCAAGAAGCCCCAAAGATATAGTCGAGATTAAAAAAAGAGAGTAGGAGCCATTCCCCGCTTTGCGTTTAGAAATCTTTTAATCGTACCTCATAAAAGGATTACACTACAATCAGGGCTAACGCTACGCTTCAAGAGCATAAGAGCGTAAGGGTAGATTACAATGTAATCTCTCTATTAAGAGCATCTTCTTAACTTCTTAATTTTTGCTACGCACCAGAATTTCAACTAAATCAATAATCATTCAAATCAATTCATTAGTTTCAAGTTTTTGTCATTTCACTCTATTAAATTATTGTCTGATACTAAAATAAAACTTGTTCCAAATTTATATTTTATTCTAAGTCAAAATTCATATCCCACATTCCTACAAACCCGAATGAAACTAACGAAAGAGATATTTGAAAGATTAAGAGATTTAGTTTTTGAAATTCTTAAAATTAAAAAGTTAAGAAGAAAAAAACACCCCTCAAAAATCTTCAAAAAAGATATATGAAAAGGACAAGAGATGACACAGGCACAAATAGAACAAGAGTTTAAGTCTATAGAGGGAATTAATGAAGCTAAAAAGATATACAAAGAGTTAGCTAGAAAACTGCATCCAGATGTAGGCGGTTCAAATGAGCTTTTTAAGATGTTAAATTCAGTATATAACTATATCTTAGAGCATGGTATTAATTTTGCAGATGATAGTGAGTTTGACTTAGAGCTAGAAAAAATTATATCTCAGATACTTCACTTTGAAAATATAATTATAGAAGTTGTCGGCTCTTGGATTTGGTTAAGTGGGAACACTAAAGAGATAAAAGACACACTAAAAGAAATTGGCTTTAAATGGGCCAATAAGAAAAAGATGTGGTATTACGGCGAGATGAAAGGCAGAAACCCAAAACAAAAGAGCATGGAAGATATTAAAGCTAAGTATGGCTCACAAACTGTTCAAAGCAGAACTAGAGAGAAGATAACAGCTTGATACCCTATATACCTTAGATATATAATATATCTAGGGTATATTCAAATTATCTTGACACATACCTTTAAAAGCGGTATAATATAGGTATAAATAAAAGGGATTTGTATGATTGAAAGAACATTAAAAAAAACTAGCTTAACACTTGACAAAGATGATTATGAGCTATTTAAAAAAATAGCAAAAATCAATAATTCAGACGCTTCAAAAGAGATAAGAAAGTTTATAGAGACATATATTAAAAATAACCAACAAACAGTAATGAAACTGAAAATAAAAAAATAAGGACGGACAAGATTAACCCAATTAAAAAAATAAAAGCAATGTTAGTTTTAATATGGATGCCGATTATGGCGAATATTACATGGTTTTTTGTAGTTGATGTTCCATTTGATATGCAGTGGAGTTTTATGATTCTCGGACTAGGTCTCATTTATTTCGGAATGCAAAAATTCAGCAGAAACAAATGGACTATAATTAATATTATATTCATAAGGTTATATTATTTTTTGATAGGAGGAGTAACTATTTATATGGGCTATCTTGATTATTTGATAAAGATAAAGCCCTAAGAGGCTTTATCATCGTTCTCATCATTCTTTTTTTTTCCATATTTTTCAGCAGCATCTTTAAGTTTTTTGATATTTGATTTTTTATCTAAATACTCTTTATTTTCCGATCTATTAAAATCATCAAAAAGAGTGTCATATATAAAAGGTTCATGTTTTATCTTAAAGTCTTGAAAATCGCTAATACCAATATAAAGACTTCCTGATTCTGGAATATAAGAAAGATGTTTATATTCTTTGCTTAACTTATCAATCTCATCCCAGTTGATGATGCTATGCTCTTTTTCTTGTTCTTGGTACTGACCATTTATCTCTTTTCTCACAAGATATTTCCATTTTCCGATTTGCGATTCCACAAATTGACGAGTTCTCTCATTTTTAATTGAAAACACCATATATCCAAATGCTGATGAAGTAAGTAAATCATATACTTTTTTATCTTCTGGCAAAAATTGCATAGCCGAAATGACCGCAGAACCTTTGGATCTAGTCTTCGTGTGCAAAATTAGCCTTGCATCATAATTCATCTGAAGGGATAAATATTCGTCTAAAATATATGCTGTAATATCATCAGTATTATCAGGTTTACCTGCATGAACCATCGCCACACAAGCAGTAAATGCTGTAAACAGTGGCTTAAGTGTCACCGTATATTCATCATGATTTACCATAAATAGCTTACTTTGATGTTTCTTTTTAAAAAATTCTCTAATAGTAAAACTTTTTTTGCCATTACGAAGTTGAAATCTAGTGAGCTTCAACGGTTCTATAATCTGTTGCATCGTCGATGACACGTCTTTCTGTGCCTTGTTATCTTTTTTTTCTATCTCATCAAATAGCTTTTCAAGCTCTACAATAAAAAAATCCCATTTTTCATTAACATCCTCAATATCAAGAGTTAGCCTTGCTATCTCCTTATATTTCTTTTTTGCATCATTTGTGAAAAAATTTGCATTTTCCCCAGTTGCCGAATTTAGCGAATTTAAAATATAAAATTCTATAATTTGTAAGCCTTCAGATAATATATCCCATACATGAGCTCTAGAATCATAATATGATAGTATGATATCCTTTCGTTTGTTATAGAATTTGCTCACAAAATCGCCCGCCTTTTGCTCGTTGATTATCGCACGGTTATACCAAGGTTGAGCTAGCCAACTATATAAAGTGGTTGTCTTACCACCCTTCATGGGTGCTAGCATCACCAAGCTCTCAACAAGAGCAGTTCTCGGAACATAAATCTCTGCTTTTTTTAAAAACATTTTTTTGAAAATTGAAATATGTTTCCAGTAAAAATTATGCGGATATTCAAAATTATCCAACTTCAAACTATTAGTCTCACTCTCTCTAAATTGATTTTTCAAAATATGATTCTCACTCCACTTGTTCCCAGATAACTGATGCCCAGGATTTGGAAAACTCGAATCACAAAGAGGATGATAATTCATCCCCTCTCTTTCGTGATTTTTTCCACCTTTATACCACCAAAGTGGCGGTACCAGTGCAACCATTCCCCACATCGTTATCTCCATAAATGACATTTCCATGTTAATCTCCTATCCCTTGTCCTTGTTCCAGCGTTTTAGAATGAGCTAATTGTTTCTCAAATTTTCCTGAAATTTTCACCACATCTTGCATTAAATGAGAAAAATCTAAATCTCCATTAACCGCATCTTGATACACTTCTACCGCTAGCTCTTTGAAACTATCTAGTGCAGCTGCATCAATCTCTTGCATGGAATGGTTAATTGCCATATCTCCGACAATCTCTAAGTCTTCAATATTTTTGATTACCTCATTAATATCACCACTTATTACATCTCTCGCTGTTTCCACCAAATCATATAAATCACTAGCCTTATCAATCGTTTCAATAAACGGTCTTTTCTCTTCTTTTTCTTGTTGAACATTCGGAGTTTGAGCAAGCTCTTTTTCTTGGAGTTGAGCTTTAAGCTCTTTTTCAGCGATTCGTTTAAATTCATCGGGACCGCCAAATTTCAATTTATCCATATCCCAGCCCTTAGCTCTTGCGACTTCTATCAGACTCTGAGCCGCCTCTAAATCATTTTTGGCATTAGTACTAAGAGCATTCCCTTTGTCTTCAACTTGGACTCCAGTTTTTTGATTTGTGTACGTTGTTATGTTGTTTTCTTTTGAAATATCATAATTTTTCAAAATATCATGATTTATTTCTTTTTTGATGTAATTTCCTAAATAACTTATAGACTGTCGCTGAGCTTCTAATCCTTTAAATGTAGTCATTTTTTCATCAAACATCTCTTTAAAACTTTTACCCTGTTCCCGAGCCTCACGCTCACTTTCTATCATCAATTTTGTGACGCTCTTGATGCTATCCATATTTTTAATAGCGATATCTCTATTATTCATCTGGATAGCAGCAATCAATTCCCACTCATTTAAAGAATCTAATTCTTTTTTTGTTATTTCACAAGGTTCAAGACCTAGTTTTGAGCTATATGTTGAATAAAAAATATTATTTCCTCTGAGCTCGTCAAGCCTCGGAGAGATTTCGGTTTTTTCATACATCTCTGACATCTTGTGATAAACTTCAATAAAAGACATGTGCCCGAGTTTTTTAGCTTCAACATATTTATCTAGAGTTTGATTAACTAAATTCATTAAATATTTAGACCCTTTATCATTTTCTTGAGCATAGAAGTCACAATCTCGTAATATTCTCGATATGTTCTCAATACTTTCAATACTTTGAATCTCTATGCCTCTGTTTTTCATTTCAATCGCTGCGGAAATATCCCAAGCCCAATTCATATTGAATTTTGTATTAATTTGTTCTGCAACTTTGCCCAGTTTTTGGCGAGGATAGTCCCAAATTTTATGCTCTTCAGCAATAAAATCAAAATATTTATCGCTAGCAGTAACTTCAATCTCGTCACCAAATTCATCTTCTATAAATTCACTATATCCGTCATAATATCTATCTTGTTGTTCTTGTTTCATCTTATTTTCCTTTTCTAATTTTTCTTGGATAAGCTCTTTAGCATTCAGCTTGACTGAATCCCTTGCTGCTCTCTCCTGCAATTCTTTTAAATTATCTGTTATGATAACCGCCTCATGTTTCGCCCTTGTAATTTGTGTATAAAAATCATTAAAACTAGCTGCTTGACTATTCGCCACTGCGATAACTTTATCTGTAGTTTTTCCTTGAGAATTGTAATCAGTAATTGCATATGCATAATTTATATACTTGTATTGATTTGTAGAAAAAGTAACCTCCTTTTTTTCAAATTTAACAGTAATCCTATCCTTATACATATCTGTTATAGTTCCCATCTGACCGTTACTCAAACCTAGCTTCTTATCATTCTTTTTCATCATGATTTGGTCGCCAATCCCTAAATCTTTTTTTACATCTTCAAAAAGATTTAATTTATTCCCGTTTTGAGTCAAATCAACAATTTCCGTAAAAACTTTGTTTTTTCCCATATGCTCAATTGTGATTTTGTTTCCATCCAAATCAACATCTTTAATAACGGCTTCTCGCCCAGCGGCTATAGCCCCAACTCTTTCAGATAGATACATCTTTTGATCTACCTTATAGTGCAAAGCCGACCTTTTCTCTAAATCACTCAAATTAATAGTTTCGCGTAAGCGAAACTTTTTTGAGTGTCTAATCTCTTTTGTTTCAACAAGATGATTTCTAATCATCTCATTTAACTCTACTCTATCCCTATTCGTTGTGGTTATGAGCAAAGAGTTCGCTCTATCCTTTAAGTACTCTTCTTTAGTATTTAAAAGCCTCTCATCCCTATCTAAAACCTCATATGTAGTATCTTTAAGGATATCAAGACCTGCAACAATATCTCTATCCAAGATATTTTTAACAGCTAGTCTCATTTTTTCGTTTTTCTGACGGTTACCCTCTGCAAGACTAACAGTCTCAAAACCTTGCCGCTGCATCCCTGCAAAGATGTCACCTTGAGAGATGCTTTTCTTTTGATTCATGTCACCACTAAAAACAATTTTCAAGTTATTCGCCTCAGCGATTTTCATCAAATCGTGAGTATCTCGTAAGCCCATCATTCCAGCTTCGTCTACGATAACAAGAGAATCTTTTATGTCGTTACCGTTCTCTTGAATAAATTTTGCAACCGTCATATTCTGCTTGATTCCAGCTTCACTTGCTAGGTTATCTGTAGCGGTTCCTGTAGGTGCTAAGGCAACAACATTAATACCGTTCTGCTCTGCTACATTCTTAACAATCTCTAAACTCGTACTCTTACCTGCACCAGCTACCCCCTGAGCCACGATAAACTTATTATCACTTGTCAAGATTGTATTAGCCAGCTCAGTCTGTCCGCTCTTAAGAGTAAATCCTTTTTTAGATTCAAACTCACTAATCGCCGTGGCGATTTGTGTCTTATCTTGAGTAATTGAAAAATTTTCTTCATTTTTCAAATTAAAGATAAACTCTTCTTTTTCTAAAACTTCAAGCGTAGTAAATTGATTTTTTTCTCTATCTATCACAAATAAATCATGATACTTCTCAAACTCATGAGCTATCAAATTAACATCAATATTACTTAAAAGACCGACCTTCAGAGCGTGTTTTAAGACATCTTCCTTTTTAAAGACCGATTTCTTATCGGTCAAATCGCTAATAGCGATTTCCACCACAGCTCGCTCGTCGAGCTGTCGAATTTCCAAACCCTCTTTTAGCTCTTTAATCTTCTCAATATCAGCTCCCGCCTCTTCAAGCCTTTGAATATTATCAGCTTGAATCTGCTCTCTATCTTTATTCTTGTCTTTCCATTTAGCCGTTTGCTTCTGAGCCGTGTGAGTAGCCTTATAAGATGTTTGTCCGCTCTTCGCCATCTCTTCTTTGATATCTTTTGAGCGTGTTGAGAACATATCTCTAATTTCTTGCTCTACATTCTTAGTCTTAAAAGTTCCGTTTTTAACAGAACTTATCTCAAGCTCAACACCTAGAGCTTGCAACTCTTTAGCAAATTCATTTCTTTGAATTTGTCCTAAAAGTTGATGATTTTCCATAATCTGGTTAAATTGTCAAACGCAGAGGTAAAATACACCAGTAACGCAGAGTAAAAATGTACCACTTTATTTAAAGAAGATACTATTTATTTCAAATAAATATTTGGAGTAAAAGTATGATAGATAAAGAGGAGTTT
>JAQUFE010000089.1 GCA_028684815.1 Sulfurimonas sp. | reverse complement strand
TCCATGAAGATCCTACCATGATAGAGCACTATACACAGAAGTTTCAGCTCCTACAAGAGGCGTACAGCGCGCTTAAAGATGTTAGCTAGGATTTTTAAAAAAGAAAATCTATAAGCTCATCATTTGAAGTGTTTTTTAGTAGAACTTCAAAGTCATCGCTGCTGTAGAGTGCTAGATTTTTCCCCTGCATCTGCATAAGCTCTTTAGAGAAACCCCTTTTTGAGAATAAGATAATCTGAGTTGGTTCAATCCCTAGTCTCTCACATTTCTCCATAAGCTTGTGCAGCTCTTTTTTTATAACAGCGTGGTTAGTCCATTTGCACTCAGCTACATAGATTCTGCCATTATCAGTAATAGTTAAGATATCTATCTCTATCTTCGCATCCCAATAGCTCCCAGAGCTAACAATCTGGGCATCTCGCAAATTATAATTTAGTAAAACCTCTGATAGCTCTTCAAAAACTAAGCTTGTGTAGCTGTTTTGTCTTAGCTCTAAGCTCTTAAACAATCTCTCATACTTTTTATTTCTTATATCTCTAATATTTGGATAGATAAAGTAAAACCAAAAGCGGATAAAAGGGTTTGTAAAGAGCACTTTGTGCGAAATTCTCTGCCTTGCTAGCTCCCTTTTAAGTTTAGACTTTGGGTTTAAGTTTTTATGTTTTTCTTCTCTTGAGTACTCGATTTGAACTAAGCCTCGTTCTTGAAGATAATTAAGAGCTATCCCACCATTACTGTTGTTTAGCCCAGCTCTATTAAAAGCAGAAAAAATTCTTCTATCGCCAACGGCTAGAGCATGAAGAAGTCTTTTATTTATAGAATTTCCAAGGGTGAGCTCTTCTATCTTTGCATTTAGATAGGTAAAGTTTTCTAGGATGAGGTCTTCTATAAGAAATGAGATAGGTTGTGTAGTATCAACCTCAAATCCAAGACCGCCAAAGATGGCGAAGTACTCGATTTGAGTCTCCATGTCGCTAGGATAGTTTCTTATGTAAAATGAGCGAAATTGATCTAAAAGGCTTGTCTTTGTCATGTTTTGTTATCTTTATATTGAAATTTTTCTAGCTTTTGCATTTGCTCTGTCGGTTGAGAAAAAAGCTATAAAGTTTGCTATAGTTCCAACCACTAATCCATCGATGCCAAGTGGAGAGCCTAAAAGATTGCTCCAGAGAAGTGTAGTGATGATGCCAGCTGATGCACCTGCTATAAAGCGCTTTTTACTAAGTTTCAGACCAAGCAGAGCAGCAGCGAGTGGAACTAAAGTTGTAGGCGCCCAAAAGTTATATGAGTAGATAAGGATATCTAAAACACTATCTATGGAGAGAGCAAAAACTACAGCGACAACTCCAACAGCAAGGGTTGTCATACGAGCTAGTCTTAGCTCTGCATCTTGACTAAGTGGAATCTTTAGTAAGGGTTTTATGATGTCGTTGTTAAAAGCGATGGCAGCTGCATTTAAAAAAGAGTCTGCTGAGGACATGATGATAGAGATGATTGCTGAGATAACTACAGCTTGTAATACAGGAGAGAGCGCTTCTTGGATAACATAAGGCATAGCAAGGTTGGCATCTAGGGATGGGTTTAGTGCTAATGCTACAAGCCCGATTAGCCCAGTGGTTGCAAAAAAAGGGATGGAAAATAGTCCACTAAGCATTGTTCCTCTTCTTACATTACGATTTCTTTTACCAATAAGAAGCCTTTGAACATAGGGAGGGACTAGCGTCTCACCTAGCAAGAAAGTAAGAAAAAGAGAGATAAGAGCTATAATCACCATAGGTTCAAGTGAGATAGTAAAGTGGCTCTCTGGGACACGCTCAACAACTTCGCTCCAGCCGCCTAGATGCTCTATGCCAAAGTAAAGAGTGAGTGGAATACCTACACAAAGGACTATAAACTGGACAATATCAGTCCAGACAACAGCTCTCATCCCTCCAATGGTTGAGTAGATGATAACGATGCTAAGACCTAAGATGATGCCAGTTGAACGGTCAAGTCCTAGAAAAAGATTAAAAATATATCCCATAGCACCAATCTGAGCACCGAGGATTCCAGCACTTAGGATTACACCAAAAACACCTGCAAAGATTCTAGACTCTTTTCCATAAGCTGGCTCCATTATATCGCCTATAGATATGGCATCTGGATAGTGTCTTATGTTTGGAACGATGTATTTTGCTACTAAGATCTCTTTTAGGCTAAATCCCCAAAGTGCTACAATATTTGAGATGCCAACTAAAAAAACCTTCTCAGCATTTCCCATAGAGAAGCCTCCTCCAATAAAAGAGGCACTAAGGGTTGCAAAGATAGCCATAGTCCCAAAAGATTTTGAAGCCACTGCATAATCTTTTATATCTTTTACGCCTCTACCTGCCCAAATCCCGATAAGCAGTACAATGATGAGGTATGAAAATATGATAATGCTTTGAGTGCTAAACATTCCCTTTTTGGCTCCATCTTTAAAAAGTAGCTGTAGTATATATTAATATTGATTAAATGTAATTTTTTGAGGGTAAAAGAGATGCTAAGGCACCTCTTTTGAGGGAGAAACTAGAGAAAGATTAGAATTTGTAAACTAGAGTAGTACTAACTTGAGTTAAGTCAGTAGAAGGGTGCCCAACATCTTTTTCATCTTCATTTATTATTGTAAGAATAGCGCTTAAGTTCAGGTTTTTAGTGATGTCATAACCAGCCCATAAACAAAACTCACTCTGCTTATAGTTTCTATTACTAGCAGAGAGAGAAGATGGTAGTTTATAAGTACTTTGACCATATATTGCGCTTAGGCTAAGACCCATAATAGTTTTAGAAAGCGTTATATATGGAGTACGAGTATCTATTGCTATATAGTTGTAGAGTTTGTCTCCCTCTTCAAAAGGTGTAACATTTTCTCCACCCTTATAAGCAGAACCCCAACCACCATCTTTTCCAGTTTGAATATATCCAAGACCTAAATTATAGCCATCTAGCTCAATATAAGCTTTTGTATCTATAAGCGAGCCATCTTCGTTTTGTGCAAGTCTTTCATCTGTTTGCATATAGTGAAAAAATCCACCATATTTAAAATCATTTGACTCAAGAGCAAGGGTAGCTTTTGCGCCATAAACAGAGTAGTTATGAGGAGCAACTAGAGTGTAGGCTTTAACTTTTAGTGAGTCTAAAATATCATAAGTTAAACCAACTTTATATATGCCTCCTCCCTCAGAGTTGATAGTTCCACTAAAACCATCCATGTTTGGTCCATAAAAGAGTTCTCTTGACCACATTCT
>JAQUFE010000046.1 GCA_028684815.1 Sulfurimonas sp. | reverse complement strand
ACGCTTAGAAAAGTAGCTATCGCTTTAAAAGATAGACTAAAGAGACCAAATGACTTTATAGCAAGATATGGTGGAGAAGAGTTTGTTGTACTGTTAAATAATTTACCACAAGAGAATATCTCTATTGTCGCTAATGAGCTCTTAGATGCAGTAAGAGATTTAAATATAGAACACCTATATTCAAAGGTACAAAATAGAATAACTATTAGTTTAGGAATCTTTTATAAATCAAAAGATTTAAGCATAGAAAAAGATGAGATGCTAGCATCTGCCGATGAACTTTTGTACAAAGCAAAAGAGAGTGGTAGAGATAGATTTTGCTCAAATAGAGAGACTTTAATAGATGAATAATAAATTCAAAGCCATATTTAATGCCCAACAAAATATTGCCATAGTGACAGATGGTGGTAAAAAGATAACAGAAGCAAATCAAGCATTTTTTGATTTTTTTGGTTATAAAAATATAAAAGAATTTATGAGCCACTATAGCTGTGTGTGTGAACGTTTTATCGAAGAAAAAGGTTACCTAAAAGCTAATATGGGGCACTTAAATTGGATAGAGTATATCTTTAATAATTCAGAAAAAAACCATTTTGTTAAGATGAAAAAAGAAAATGATATATCTATTTTTAAAATTTTTGCTAAAAAAATAACAGATAAATATTTTGGCAAAGATGAAATAGTAGTAACTTTCATAGACATAACTAAAGAGCTAAAGCAAAAAGAGTTGCTAGAAAAAAATTCAAACATAAGCCAAGCTCTACTAGATAATGGCGCTGTAGCTATTTTTTTAGCATCTCCGCAAAGAGAGATTATTAAGGTAAATCAGAGAGCTTGTCAGATGTTTGGCTTTGAAAAAGATGAGTTAATAGGCAAAACTTTTGAGATTATACATACATCACCTAGTGCTTTTAGAAACTTTGCAAACGAGTATAAAAAGTTACTAGATGCAAACATAACAAACATAGAGTATGAGTTTAGAGCAAAAGACAACAAGATTGTCTGGTGTGAAGTCTTTGGAACACCTCTTGATAGAGGTGATTTAAGCAAAGGCATCATCTGGAGTTTGATAGATATAACACAAAAGAAAAAAACACAAAAGGAATTAGAACTAGAGAGAAAACTCTTCTCTTGTGGCCCTGTAGTTGTTGTTGAGTGGAAGCTAAGGGATGGTTGGCCGATTAGCTATATCTCTCAAAATTCTAAATCTGTTTTTGGTTTTTCAAAAGAAGAGATGATGAGCGAGGAGTTCAGCTTTTTAGATTTGATTCATAGAGATGATATATCAAGAATAGCTAAAGAAGTAAATAACTATATAACAAACGGTGTAAATGTGTATGAACAATCTTACCGCCTAAGATTAAAGAGTGGCGAATATAGATGGTTTTATGATTTTACGCAACTGGTAAGAGATAAGAAAAATGATGTGATATCTATTCGTGGATATATGTTTGACCAAACACAACTCAAAGAGACAAAACTACTTCTATATAGTGAAAAAAAGAGATTGGAAAATATCATAGAGGGCACTAATGTTGGTACTTGGGAGTGCAATATCCAAACAGCAGAGCTAGACATTAATGAGAGATGGGCTAGTATGTTGGGCTATACTGTAAAAGAGCTCTCTCCTGTAAATCTTGATACATGGAAGAGACTAACCCAAAAAGATGACCTTATAGAGAGTGAAAAAAAACTTCTAGAGTGTTTTGAGAAAAAACGTGATTTTTATGAAGCAAAATGTAGAATGAAACACAAAGATGGGAAGTGGGTTTGGGTACTCACTAGAGCGAAAGTTATAGAGTGGGATAGAGATAACAAAGCTCTTAGGATGGCTGGAACTCATACCAACATAGATAATGAAGAGAAATTAAAACTAGAAGTCCTGCAAAACAAAGAGATGCTACAAGAGCTTTTTGACAATATGAAAAGTGGAGTAGCTATATATGAAGCCTATAATGATGGAGAGGACTTTATATTTAAAGATATCAATAAAGCATCATTAGTTATGGATGCTATATCAAGAGAAGATGCTATAGGTAAGAGAGTAACCCAAGCCTTTCCAATGGTCAAGCAGATGGGTCTTTTTGATATCTTTAAGAGGGTTTATGAGACAGGAATCTCAGAGTATCATCCAGTGTCTTTTTATCAAGATAAAAAACTTAGTGTATATAGAGAGAACTTTGTCTATAGAATCTCTACTAAAGAAGTTATAGCTATATATAATGATGAGACTCAAAGAGTTTTAGACAAGATGGAACTAGAAGAGAGCACTAAAAAGGCAGAACTAGCAAACAAAGCAAAGAGTCAGTTTTTAGCAAATATGAGCCATGAGATAAGAACCCCGATGAATGCTATTATAGGACTAAGTGAGCTTATTCAAGATACAAGCTTAGATATAAAGCAACAAGATCTAGTAACTAAGATAAATGGATCCTCAAAAATGCTTCTTGGTATTATAAATGATATCTTGGATTATTCTAAGATAGAAGCAGGACGACTGAGAATAGAGTTAGAAGCTTTTAAGCTTGAAAACATATTTATGAGGCTTCGCGTTATATTTAGCGATAGTTTTGAAAAAAAAGGACTAGAACTTCACTTTTTAAGCAGAGCTGATGTCCCTACTATTATAGTCTCTGATGAACTTAGAATAGCGCAATCTTTAACTAACTTTTTAAGTAATGCTTATAAGTTTACAGAAAAAGGTGTTGTCAAAGTCTCTGTAGAGTTAAAACAAAAGCTAAGTGACACTAAAGCACTTCTTTGTTTTAGCGTAGAAGATGAGGGCATAGGAATGAGCGAGGAGCAACTTTCCCATCTCTTTAAAGCCTTTGTTCAAGCAGATGCTTCAACAACAAGAAAATATGGCGGGACTGGGTTAGGGCTTGTAATATCGAAAAAAATCGTAGAAGCGATGGGTGGAGAGATCAAGGTTTATAGTAAAGCGGGAGTTGGAAGTAAGTTTAGCTTTGAGATAGAAGTTGAGGTTAAAGAGTGGAAAGAAGATGCAAATGAGAAGGATAAAGACTTCAGAGTAGTAACTTTTGATGATGATTTGACAAGTCATAAGAAAATTTTGGAGTTACCAAATTTGAGCGGACTCAAAATTTTGCTTGTTGAGGATAATGAAATAAATCAAGAAGTAGCAACAATGATGCTTCAACGTGTAGGTATAGAGGTCTTTGTTGTCTCAAACGGGCAAGAAGCTTTGGATGAATATAAAGGGCACCAAGAAGAGTATGATCTGATACTTATGGATATGCAGATGCCAGTCATGGGCGGAGAAGAAGCAACAAGGCTTATAAGAGAGTTTGATAAAGTTATCCCAATAGTAGCATTAACAGCATCATCAAGCACAGAAGATAGACAAAAAGCTCTAGATGCTAACATGAATGAGCATCTATCAAAGCCAATAGACTCAAACAAACTCTACTTAATAATCAAAGAATTCTCTAAAGATAAGTTTTTAAATAATTTTAATGAAGAGGTAATCTTAGATAGCGATTTTTTACAAAACTCCATCGGCTCAGAAAAGCTCACTAAAAGACTCCTTGTTAAGTTTAAAGAGGAGCTAGATAGTGAGTTTAAAGATATAGTTTTAAAACTAAAGTCCAATGATTCAGAAGCTAAGATGCTTCTTCATGCACTAAGAGGAGTAAGTGGAAACTTAGGTGCTAAGGCGCTTAGTAAGATATGTAAAAAGATAGAAGATTCATTCCATAATGGAATAAAAAGTAGTGATATCAAAAATCTTGAGATGATACTAGGTAAAACTAAAAAAGAGCTAAGCGCGCTAAAAGAAAAAGAGATGGAGCTAAGTAGCATTAAAAGTATGAAAGAGTGTAAAGAGGAGCTATTAAAGCTTAAAGATTTACTATCTAAATCATCCATAGTAGATGAGGCTTTTTTTAACAATATTTACCTATATATAAAAGATAAAACAACACAAGAGCGAGTAGAAAAGTTAAAATGTAGTGTAGAAGATTTGGAATATGATGAAGCGATTATAAATATAGAGGCTATACTAGAGAGCATCTCAACTTCATAAGAGTTGAGATATATTTTTAAACTAAACCTTGCTCTATCATAGCATCTGCTACTTTTTTAAAGCCAGCAATATTTGCACCAAGTACTAAGTTTGTAGGTTCTCCAAACTCAGCAGCGGTTTGGCTTGCACTATCGTAGATATTTTTCATGATTTGAGCTAATCTTGCATCTACTTCTTCAAATGTCCAGTTGACCATAGACGCGTTTTGTGCCATCTCTAACTGACTTGTTGAGACTCCACCAGCATTTGCAGCTTTACCAGGACCATAACAGATTTTAGACTCTACAAATAGGTCAACTGCCTCAGTGGTAGAAGGCATGTTAGCACCCTCGCTCACACAAAAACAGCCATTGTCAAGAAGATTTTTTGCATCATTTAGATTTAACTCATTTTGAGTAGCACTTGGAAATGCTGCATAACATGGAATTGAATAGACACCGTTACAGCCCTCAGGATACTCCTCTGATGGAGTGTACTTTGCACTTGGTCTGTATTTTACATATTCTGTAAGTCTCTGTCTATTGACTTCTTTTAACTCTTTTAAAAGTTTTAGATCGATTCCTTCTTTATCATAAATCATACCGTTTGAGTCACTACACGTAACAGGGATAGCGCCTAGATGGTAGAGTTTTTCTATAGTATAGATAGCTACATTCCCACTCCCTGATACTACACATCTCTTTCCTTCAAGACTCTCACCTCTAGCTTCTAACATATATTTTGCAAAATAGACTGTGCCATAACCAGTAGCCTCAGTTCTAGCTAGTGAGCCGCCCCAATTTAATGACTTTCCTGTCAATACTCCCTCATATCTGTTAGCGAGTTTTTTGTACATTCCAAACATATAGCCAATCTCTCTAGCACCAACTCCGATATCTCCGGCAGGGACATCAGTATTTGCACCGATATGTCTAAATAATTCACTCATAAATGCTTGGCAAAACCTCATAACTTCGTTGTCAGACTTACCCTTAGGGTCAAAGTCACTTCCACCTTTACCGCCACCGATTTGAAGACCAGTTAGGGCATTTTTAAAAATCTGCTCGAAGCCTAAAAATTTAATGACTCCCGCAGTTACACTTGGGTGAAATCTTAGTCCACCTTTGTAAGGTCCAAGTGCCGAGTTAAATTCTATACGATAGCCTTTGTTTACTTGTATCTCGCCATTATCATCAACCCAGTTAACACGAAAAAATATTTGTCTCTCAGGCTCGACAATTCTTTCTATAATTTTGTGTTTTCTATATTTTGGGTATTTAATCATCAAAGGTCGAAGAGATTCTACCACCTCTTCTGCTGCTTGATAAAATTCTTTTTGGTAAGGGCTTGATCTTTTTAAGTATTCAAAAACTTCTTTAACATATGGCATTTTTATTCCTTTGTAATAAAATGAGTAAAGATATTACTCTAAAAATATTTAAGAACATGTAAATGTAGCGTGTAATAGGCAGTAATTTGAAAATTTACAAAAAAATCAGGGAACTATTATTGTTATGTGTTTTTAATAATTTTTAAAAAAAGAGTAGTTTGCATTACTACTCTTGTGTAGAAGGTATGATTCTATAGCCGACACCATAGATGCTCTCTAATGAGTTTTCAGGTAATTTTTTTCTAAGTTTGGAGACTAGCTTTCTAATGTTTTGTATGTCAAGACTCTCCTCTGCATCTTCATATTTTTTTGCTATATCTTCATTTGAGTATATTTTACCAACTTTAGTACTTAACAACTGCATAAAGATAATCTCATACTTTGTTAAATAAACTATCTTTCCATTTTCTAAAAGAGCGCTGTTTACTTTATCAAAAACTACATTCGGGCTTAATTGGATTTTAGGGGATACAAGTTGCTCTGTAGTTGGAATTTGCTGAGCCTTTTTTGAGCTGTTTAGTAAGGCCCTTAGCAACTCTTGATAGTCAATAGGTTTCTTAACAAACTGCTCTATGCCTAAATTTATAAGTGGGAGGAGATGTTTTGAATCATCATGAGCTGATAAAATAATAAGAAGTTGAGAAGGATTTATATCATATAGTTTAGAAGTTAACTCAACACCATTTATGTTTGGCATCTGAATGTCGCTAAGAACTATATCGTAGTATTTAGATGTCTCTTCCTGATACTCTTTATACTTCAATAGAGCACTTTTACCATCGCTTACACTATCTACTCTTTTAAAAAAACTTTTGAGTATTTCTGTTGTGCTCTCTCTTAAATCGTCATGATCTTCAGCAAATAATATAGAAAGATTTTTAGTATATTTTAGGATCTCTTTGGAATTTAACATTTTAATATCCAGTTAAAGTTAGTTTAGTAGCTATGAGTATATCTTTTATTGAATGTAATTTCAAGAAATAACGATACAATTCTAATAATTAAAAACAATGGAAATTATTGTGTTACAAATAGTTGTTGTAAGATTAATGAAAAAGAGAAGAAGATGAAGATAATAATAAACGGTGAGGAAAGAGAATTTAAGGATGACGCTACTCTGCAAGAGATATTAAAAGAGCTCTCCTTAGATGGCAAAGTGATGGCAGCAGCCTTAAATATGGAGATAGTTAAACAGACTGAGTGGGAGAGCTGTGTACTAAAAGACTCGGATAAACTAGAGCTTTTGGACTTTGTGGGCGGAGGTTGACTCTACCGCTACAACGGCAATAGCATACTCGCCATCGTGAGTGATAGAGAGAGATGTATCTGTTATATGAAAGGCTGTAATGAGCTTTTGAGAGAGTTCTAATACTGGAGCGCCTCTTGGCGTTTTTGAGATGCTAATATCTTTAAATGAACAATCTCCTCCGATGCCTACTCCAAGTGCTTTAGAGAGTGCCTCTTTTGCAGCCCAAAAACCAGCTGCCGTTTTATAGTTTGAGGCGAGTTCTATCTCAGAGGGCGATAAAAACCTCTCAAGTGCTTTTTGTCCAAACTTCTCGATGAGTTTTTGCATCCGAGAAGTTTTTATAAGATCAATTCCAATCATTTAAAACCTTAAGCTAAATTACTGAGATTATAGCATATTGAGCTTTTAAAATGATTGTTTTTTCAAGAGAGAAACTACTTAAAATAGAGCTATAAATGGTTACTCTTTGGCGACAATTGACAAGAATCAATGCTGATGTATCTAAATCATACTAAAATTGTCCGAATTAAAAAAATAAGAAGGAAACATTATGAAATCACTATTTTTAAGAATGCGCTCTATACACATCAGCGCGTTTATACTTTTGCCAATCAACGCATTTTTCTTTACCGAGAGCGTTATTGGAGCGAGTGTTCAATATATAATTGCATTGATTTTAATAATCCATGATTTTGATGAGAAAAAATGGGGAGTTGATCTTAGTCGTAAGATAAATAACTCTTTAGAATCTATGGATCTCTCAAAAGAGATTGTGATAGATACTCGTTTTAATTCTGAATCTGCAACTATGTTAAATGCAGTTATATTTTTTAAAAATAAAATAAAAATTGCGATATTGGGATTTTTAGAACAGTCAAAAACGCATGATGAAATCTCTTCAAAACTTCAAGATATTGTCTCTTTTTTAAATGCACAAACACAAAAAGAGAGAACAATAATAGAAGCGAGTGCAAGAAATGCAAACAATATGAGTACGATTTTTGAAGATATCAATGAAAGTGCACAACTAAGTAAAGAAGAGATGCAACAGATTGACGCTTATTTGGGAGATACACAAGCAAATATAATCTCTCTTGGGCAAAAGATTCAAAGTAGTGTAGAGAAAGAGACATATTTAGCAGAAGAGTTAAATCGTCTAAGTCAAGATGCACAAAAAACAAAAGATGTCCTTGGTGTTATAGATGATATAGCAGACCAAACAAATCTCTTAGCGCTCAATGCTGCGATTGAAGCTGCAAGGGCAGGGGAGCATGGAAGAGGCTTTGCTGTAGTTGCAGATGAGGTTAGACTCTTGGCTGAGAAAACCCAAACAAGCTTAGGAGAGATAAATATAATCATAACTGCAGTTGTTGATTCTATCCAAAAAATAAGCACTCAAATGAATGACAATGCAAAAGAGATTTATGAACTAGAAAATGTCTCTACTTCTGCAAATGAAGTTATAGATAAACTCATCACTGTATCTAGTAAGAATATTAAGCTCTCAAATAACATAGCTCAAAAAGCCTTAGAAGTAAAAGGGGAGACTAAAGAGGTTATGGAGTCATCTAAGCAAATTGAAGTTATTTTTAATGAAAATTCTCAGCAAATAGAGGAGATAAGAGAGATTGCAGAGACTCTGCACAGTTGGGGCATTAGCTTAAAAGAGAAGCTAAATGAGTTTAAAATTTGAAAAAAAATAAATATACCCTAATCCTTAAACACTACAAGTTTGAAGCAGAGGATGCTCTGCTACTTAAAAGTATCTCACAAATCATGATACCTTATACGGAAGATTTTCTTGATGATTTTTATGAGTTTATCTTTGAATTTGATCATGCAAATAAGTTTATAAGCACAGAAGAAATTTTAAAAAGGCATAGGGTAGAGATTGGTAAGTGGTATCATGCTCTTTTTTGTGGATGCTATGATGAGTGTTATTTTCAAAAACTAACTACTATAAGTGAGGTTCATGTAAAAATAGGACTTCCTGCTCACTATGTAAATGCTGCCTTTTCTTATGTTAGAAGGTTTGTGCGAGAGATTCTGATCAGTAACAAAGAGTTTGAACTTATAAGCTCTTTTGAAAAACTTGTAGATATTAACTTAGATATCTTAACTTTAATATATCGAGAAGAGGAGCAAAGCAAGCTCTTAGATGAGATAGTTTTTATCAAAAGATGTGTTGAAAAGGGCACAATTATTCCTTTTGTACAACCTATCATAGATGTAAAAACAATGAAAATACAAAAATATGAATGCCTTATGCGCTTAATAGATGATAATAAGTGTGCACACTCTGTTTTTCCTTATCTTTTAACAGCAAAAAAAACATACCTTTATAATCCAATGATGAAGATTATGCTTGAGAAATCTTTTGAATTATTTTGCCAAACTGATGTAGAATTTAGTATCAATTTAGGTTATGAAGATATAGCAAACAGCGAGTTTAAAAACTATATTTATAAAAAAATACTTAGCTGTGCTCATCCTAAAAATATTATTTTTGAAATCCTTGAGACTGACTTTATAGAAGATTTTGAGATTATTATAGACTTTGCAAAAACTGTTAGAAGTTATGGCTGTAAAATAGCCATTGATGATTTTGGTAGCGGATATTCAAATATAGAAAATATAATAACGCTTAAGCCTGAAATTCTTAAAATAGATGGCTCTTTAATCAAAATTATAGACTCATCAGCAGAGGCAAGAACAATTGTTAAAAATGTAATAAATATGGCAAAAGAGTTAAATACAAAAACAGTAGCTGAGTATATTCATAATAAAGAAGTGCTAGAGATTGTTCAGGATTTAGGAGTGGATTTTCTTCAGGGATTTTATCTAGGAGAGCCTTTTGATTTGGGCAAAGAGGCAAATAACCTAACTTTAAAAAGATAGGTTATTTAAGTTTTACTGTACTACAAACTCAGTAAAGTAGATGCCTTTGATTCTGCCATCTGAAATCATTGCATTTAGCGTGTCCATAATTTGTTCACTTACTTTTTGCTTGCCTTTTTTAGAAGATATCTCTTCTAATGACTTAGATGTTAGTATCCTGATAACTCTATCTCTAATAACTGGAGATTTGTTGTCAAGCTCTATACTAAGCTCTTTTCCTTCTAACTCTAGTGACATCGTAACTTTGAGATATCTACGACCTGAGTCGCTCTTTAAGTTTACTGTAAATGTGTCTAGTGGATATAAAATACCAATATCATTTAACTTTCTTGAGTCACTATATTCATCTGAACTTTGTCTGGTTTGTGGCAACTTCTTTTCGCTGGTTTGAGATGCCACTTGAGTATTTGCTGGTACATTATCACTTCCCATAAGCATAAATGCCACGACAGCACCGACAATTATAATGAGTGCTAAGACAACTATGATGATTATTATCAGCATATTGTTAGATTTTTTTTCTGTTGCTGCGTTTTTCGTATTTTCTTCTTCTGCCATAATTTTTCCTTAAAATATTATTTTGCTAGTATATCGCAATATCTAAAATAATTATGAGTTATCATCTGTATTGGCTAGGTCTTTTAGAGGTAAAAACTCATATGAATCTGCATTGTAATATTTGATTTCCCCAGTCTCTATATCATATAACCATCCATGTATTGAAAGCTCTGAATTTTCAAAAGCTTTTTTAACTAATGGATATGTTAAAAGATTCTCTAGCTGTTTCATAATTGATAATTTCTCTGTGAGTCTATATAGTTGCTTCCTATCAGCGTTAGCTCCAAGGCTTAAAATTGCATTCATTTTAGCACTATTTCCAAGCTCAAGCCACTTTTTTGTGTGAACTAAAGATGGATCACTTATATCTTTATAGAGACTACTAATAGCACCACAATGAGTATGTCCACAGATAATAATCTTCTTAACATGTAAAACGCCAACCGCATATTCTATGCCAGATGCAGTGGCATGATAATCCTCATCAGGCTTGTATGGAGGAACAAAATTTCCTACATTTCTGATAACAAACAGATCCCCAGGAGCTGACTGAACCATTAAGTCTGGGATAACTCTAGAGTCAGAACAACCTATAAAAAGAGCTTTTGGACTCTGTCCGCTTGAGACTAATTTTAGTAAGGACTCTTTGTTTTTTTTAAAGTATGATTTGAAAAGTTCGTTGCCCTGGGCATACTCTTCTAAATTCATCTATTTAGATACACTTTGTAATCTCTAAAGCTTTTATTATCTCTTCAAAGATACTTCCAGCTTCGCGATTATTATCATCATGGTATTCTATAACTAAAACCTCTCTACCACCAGAGATGCTTGTTGTGTAAGTCTCAGGCTGTTTTTTATGTTTTTTAATTATATTTGCAACGCAATAATTCACTCGTTCTTTTTCTTCATCGCTCTTATAAGCCAATGATAGCCTAGAAAATCTCTCTTCACTTCTAAATTCAGCATCTATCATCGATATCCTTTATATATATGTTTTGAAATTATAGTCAATATAGTTTTAAAAAGCACCAAACGAGCTAAAAATCAGTACCATTCTATTAGTTTTGTTACTTCATCTACTATAAAAACTTTCATGCTACTCTTCTCAAGAGGTTTTTTCGCTACTAAGGCTTTTGTGATATTTTGCATCCTAGCCTCTTTAAGTCTCACATCAAGTCCATAAACATCTCTTACATCTCCAACTAGTGAGACCTCTCCGATAAATACAGTCTCTTTAGAAATTGCACGATTTTTAAAACTACTGATGATGGCAGCTAAGACTGCTAAGTCTGCACTAGTCTCACTTATCTTTATGCCTCCAGTTATGTTTATAAAAACATCATAACCAGAGAGAGGAATTTCTAATTTTCTCTCCAAAAGAGCTAGAAGCATGTTTAGTCTGTTAGTATCAAAACCTGTGGCTTGCCTTTTGGAGCTAGGTGTATGCGACTCAGAGACTAGAGCTTGAACCTCAAGTATGATGGGGCGAGAGCCTTCCATAACTACGGTTAGAGCTGAGCCAGCTTGCTCGGAATTTCGGTTAAAAAACCTAGATGCCACATCAGTAGCTGAGACTAAACCATCACTTCGCATCTCAAAAACACCTATCTCGCTTGTTGGTCCAAAACGGTTTTTAAAACCACGTAAGATGCGAAGTTCTTGAGATGAATCTCCCTCAAAATAAAGCACAGTATCCACCATATGCTCTAGTACTCTAGGGCCTGCGATTGAACCCTCTTTTGTAATGTGACCTATGATAAAAATAGCTATATTTCTCTCTTTTGCTACTCTCATTAACTCAAAAGTGATTTGTCTAACTTGTGTAACCGAACCTGGTGCTGAAGTGATATTTTCTGAGTAGATTGTTTGGATGGAGTCGATGATAAGAAACTCATAAGCTCTATATTCGAGTTCTAGTAAAATCTGCTCTAACCTAATCTCACTTAGAAGATAGAGAGAGGTTTCATTTGATTTTAGGCGGTTTGCACGCAGTTTTATCTGCGAAGCTGACTCCTCTCCTGTTACATAGAGAACATTTTTACCACAAGATGCAATGTTAGAGGCTACTTTTAAAAGCAGGGTTGACTTACCAACTCCTGGGCTTCCTCCGATGAGGGTGAGTGAACCTGGGACAATTCCGCCACCTAAAACTCCGTCAAGCTCAACATCTAAAGAGCTATATCTATAGACTTCATCTTCTATAATGTCGTTTATACTTATGGCTTTTGAAGCTTGACTTGAGCTAGTTTTTGTCTGCTTTACAACTTCTTGCTGATGCTCATTTAGCTCGATAAAAGAGTCCCAAGCCCCACAATTAGTACACTTCCCCATCCATTTTGGAGTAGTTAGTCCACAATGTTGACACTCAAAGAGGATTTTTTTCTTAGCCATAACTATTGCCTTATTTTTACTTTGTAAAGTGAAGGAATTCCTTCACTTTGTTTTATCACTCTATCGGAAGTAATTCCGATAGCTACGCTAATACCCAAGGGTACTTCCTTCGGGGCACGCGTTGGTTTTCTCACAGAGAGTCTTACAACAGCTTCGGCACTTGTGCCACTTTAATTTATCACGCTATCGCTTGGTTTCCTTCGGCAGGAAGCCCTCGGCACTAGTGCCTCTTTTTTATAATGATAGAGTATTGAGTGCTCTGAACAATCATTAAGTTGGATCCTGAATCAAGTTCAGGATGACGCGTGTCTCGTCATTTAGTGCTTGACACGGAATCTAGTTTATAGATTAATCAGAGGGTTCTATTATAGTTAAGAATAAAAAAAGAAGTTTAAAATATGACAAAATGTCATATAAAAGAAGAAACTATGCAGTTTCTTCTATAAAGATTGCATCTAGGAGTGTATCTACAAACTCATACTTGTCAAATGGAATCAAATCTTCACTCTTCTCACCAGTTCCAACAAACAATATAGGCAGCTCTAACGCATAAGCAATGGAGAAAACTGAGCCGCCTTTTGCAGTTCCATCTAGTTTTGTGATTATGATGCCATCTATGCCTATCATCTCATTAAAAGCTTTTGCTTGAGAAATCGCAGAGTTACCTTGCGTTCCATCGAGCACTAAAATGGTTCTGTGTGGAGCACCATTATGGGCTTTCTCGCAGATTCTTTTTATCTTTTTAAGCTCATTAGCTAGGTTTGTTTGGGTGTGAAGACGACCTGCTGTATCGATGATAACATTGTCAAATTTTTTGGATTTAGCGGAGTCTATAGTGTCATAGGCTACTGCTGAGGAGTCGTGTCCCTGAGAAGATGCGACAATCCCTACATCTATCTTTTTTGCCCATAAAGTTAGTTGCTCAATCGCAGCTGCACGAAAGGTATCACCAGCTCCGAGGATTACTTTTTTGCCTTCATTTTTGTATTTAAGTGCTAGTTTAGAGATGGTTGTTGTCTTTCCTGCACCATTTACTCCAACTATAAGTTCAACAAAAGGAGCCGTAAACTCTGGCTCTTTGTAGCTAGTGTAGGCTAGAGTAGCCAGTAGTTTTGAGCGAAGAATCTCTCTTGATATCTTCTCTTGATAAGTTTCATTTAGGATTTTCTCTATTAGCTCATACTCAACATCAGCTTCAAGTAAAATATCTTCTATCTCATCTTTAGAAAAGGTTAGTTTTTTCTTAGGAACTACACTTTTTATGGCCTGGGCAGTCTTTGAGAGAGAGTTTTTTATAAAGCCAAACATATCTTAGACCTCTACTTGTTTATAGCAAGTTTGATATCGCTCTCTATAAGTTCTTCTTCTATTGAGCCTATGAAATGATTTATATATTTACCATCTTTATATAGCGCCATTACAGGGATTGGATAT
>JAQUFE010000088.1 GCA_028684815.1 Sulfurimonas sp. | reverse complement strand
TAACGATTTCTTTGTCTCCATACAGTCTCAGACTGAGGTTGAACTCCACCAACAGCACAAAAGACAGAAACAGCACCATCAAGAACACGCATAGAACGTTCAACTTCAATAGTAAAGTCAACGTGGCCCGGAGTGTCAATGATGTTTATCTGCTTTCCAGCCCACTCACATGTAGTAGCTGCAGAAGTAATAGTGATACCTCTTTCTTGTTCTTGCTCCATCCAGTCCATAGTTGCAGAGCCTTCATGAGTTTCACCCATTTTATGCTCAACACCTGTATAGAAAAGGATTCTCTCTGTTGTTGTAGTTTTTCCTGCATCAATGTGTGCAGCAATACCAATGTTTCTTACGTCGTTTAAGTCATGTGATCTCGGCATCTTTTATCCTATTACCAACGGTAATGAGCAAACGCTTTGTTTGCTTCAGCCATTTTGTAAGTATCTTCTTTTTTCTTAAATGCGTTACCTTTATCAGTAGCAGCATCCATTAACTCATTTGCCAATCTCTCAGCCATCGTTCTTTCATTTCTCTTACGAGAAGCATCAACTAACCATCTTATAGCTAGAGAAAGCTGACGCACAGGGCGTACTTCTACTGGAACTTGATAAGTAGCACCACCAACACGGCGACTTTTAACTTCGATTATAGGCTTAATATTCTCAATAGCATCATTAAATGTATCTATACCAGTTTTTTCACCACGTGAGCTAATAATATCTATAGCGCTGTAGATGATTTTTTCTGCTGTAGATTTTTTACCATCCATCATGATTTTATTTATAAATTTCGTTAAAACTTTGCTTCCATAAACTGGATCTGGCATAATTTCACGAACGGGAGCTTTTCTTCTTCTCATTTGTAATTTTCCTTACTTCAATTTGTTTTTTTTCAAATTTACTCAAAACTTCCTAAAGTTTCTTTAGAAACCTTTTGGATAAAGTCCTGTAGCTACTTGAATATTATCCAGCTTTTTACACTTTTCAACTTATCCTAAAATAAAATAAGTTTCGTGAGTCCACCGCTGAAGTGAACTTAGTGTTTACATAGCAATAAATCTTGCTTCATTTCTTTAAAAAGAAACTAGTTTCTTGGGCTTTCTGCCGAAAAAAACATAGCGTTTGCGTAGTGAAACGGACTTGTTCGTTTTACGTACTAAATGCAATAGCGGTACTTAAAAAATAATCAAAGATTATTTTTTAGGTCTTTTTGTTCCATATTTAGAACGAGCAACAGTACGACCAGTTACACCAGCAGTATCTAGTGCACCACGAACGATATGATACTTAACACCTGGTAAGTCTTTAATACGACCACCACGAACTAGTACGATTGAGTGCTCTTGAAGGTTGTGACCCTCACCACCGATATAAGATATAACTTCAAAGCCTGAAGTTAATCTAACTTTTGCAACTTTTCTTAAAGCTGAGTTAGGTTTTTTAGGTGTTGTTGTGTAAACACGAGTACAAACACCACGACGCTGTGGACATGATACAAGAGCTGGTGACTTTGAATTTTTAGTCACTTTTTTTCGCTCTTTGCGAATCAATTGATTGATTGTAGGCATACAATTCCTTTACTTAATTTTTCCAGTAGAATTTAATCCTCTAAATATTAGAGAATTATAGACACGAAATAATACATAAATTCTAATTAAAGTTAGCTTACTTTAAGTGCTAATTAATCTTTACTTTATCTAATGAGAATTTTTATATCTCATTATTTTGCTTTATCAGGTTATTGGCATACTCTATTGCCATAGAAAATTCTTTAAATATATTTTCTTCCCCCAATATATCTATAATTCCATTATTTTTTAAATCTTTATAGACATTATCAACTGTACCAGACATCATAATGATAAGTCCCGCAGCTTTTAGGGACTCTATAGTCGCTTTTAGATTCTGCAGGGCAGTTAAATCTACAAATGGCACATATCGCATACGAATTATTAATATTTTAGAGTTATATCCAACTGAATAAATAGTCTCTGCATATTTTTTAGCAGAAGCGAAAAATAGCGGGCCGGCTATCTCATATACAGATATATCATTTGATAAATTTGTATAATTTTCCATCATATCACTATCATCTTCAAAAGCTATATTAGTATTAATATCTGCCATTCGTTTCATAAAAAGCAAAGATGCCAATACAATTCCAACTTGTATTGCAACAGTTAAATCTACTAATACAGTTAAAAGAAAAGTTGATACCAATACGATGGAGTCAAATGGAGAACCTTTTATTATGGATACAAAAGAACGCCACTCACTCATATTGTAAGCAACAACAATTAAAATGCCTGCTAAAACTGACATAGGAATTAGTTTTGCATAGTTCATAAAAAATATCATAATTAAAAGTAGAGCTATAGAGTGTACAATACCTGCTATTGGTGTTCTACCACCATTTTTTACATTTGTAGCAGTTCTCGCTATTGCTCCAGTTGCTGGGATTCCTCCAAAGAGAGGAGTTACTATATTTGCTATACCTTGAGCTATAAGCTCAGTATTTGAGCGATGGTTTGTACCAATCATTCCATCTGCAACTACTGCTGAGAGCAGAGACTCTATACTCCCTAATAGTGCAATAATTAGAGCAGGAACAATATATATCTTTAGATCCACCAACTCAAAGTTTGGTATACTAAATGTAATATCGCTTGATATAGTCCCAAAAAAACTCTCTATTGTTGTTACTTCTATGTTAAATATATTTACGCATAGTGTAAGTAAAATAATCGCTATAAATGACCCCGGTATCTTGCTTGTTATATGTTTAGAAAATATCACAATCATAATAGTAAGAAGCGTAACAGCTAAGGCGAAAGGGTTAAATGTGCTTATATTAGTAAAATATACATCCCATTTTTCTATAAAATCAGATGGCAAATGCTCTATATTTAAACCTAGTGCATCTTTGATTTGAGTTGAGAGAATAACTAAAGCTATTCCACTTGTAAAACCAACTATTAAAGGGTGTGGAAAATATTTTAACAGTGAACCTAATTTTAATAATCCAAAAATTACAAGAATGACACCTGCCATAATAGTAGAAATAAAGAGTCCATCAATACCATACTGCTCTACTATGCCAAAAAGTATAATAACAAAAGCTCCAGTAGGCCCTCCAATTTGTACCCTACTGCCACCTAAAAAAGAGATGATAAATCCAGCAACAATGGCTGTAATCATACCCTTTTCAGGAGAGACTCCAGATGCAACTGCAAATGCAATGGCTAGTGGAAGAGCAACGATACCAACTATAATTCCAGAAAACACATCAGAGATAATCTGTTGTTTTGATATACCCTCTCGAATTAAAGTAAAAAGTTTTGGTTTAAAAATATTATTCATTTATATATGTTTCCTTACAATTGTAATTCTAA
>JAQUFE010000045.1 GCA_028684815.1 Sulfurimonas sp. | reverse complement strand
GAGGTAGTAAAAATCCAAAAGTTGCGATGATGGGAGTGGTGGCGTTTTGTTTTTTCTCTAAGACGATAGTGCTATCAACTCCGTGAGGAAATAGAGAGGTGTTTTTATAGATGCCAAAATCTTTTAGGTAGTTTAGGTCTTGTAGTGTGTGGATATAAATCCTTGTAGCTTCTTGTAAGCTTTGGGCTATAGAGCTAAAACTATCTTTGTAGTGGGGTGTTTGAACATCTTTTGTTGAGTGTAGGAAAATATGTGTTTGGATGGTGTGTTTTTTACAAAAGAAGAGTAACTCCTCTAGTGCTTGGAGTGAGATGAAGCTAAAGTTGTACTGCACTATGAGGCTGTTTATCTTATGTTTTAGTATGTTTTGTTTTAGTTTCTCAATATCTTTTGTATCCCTTGAGTCTTGCCAGAGTCTAAAGATATTTGCTGAGTCTTCTTCTGTTTTTTGACTTTTCTCGATATTTGCAAATATTGTCACTTTATCTTTAAAGCTTGAGATAAGGTACTTTGAATATTTTGCAATGCCGCATCTTGTGTTATATGTAGAAAATAGTGCTATTTTTTGCTCTTTTTGCTCTTGTGTTGTAGATAAAATAGTGTTGATTTTTTGTGCAACTCTCTCTTGTGTATAGTTTGCTAAAATAAACTCTTTTGCTCTTTTGGTTTTTGCCTGTTTTTCGAGTGAAGATAGGTGATAGATCTTTTGGATTTGTTCTTTTAGATGCACTCCTTTAGGGAGTTGCCAGATTGAGTTTGGTATGCTGAAGTGTGTTTGTGCAAAGGCAAAATCAAAATCTATGTGCCATGATGTTTCTTCATTACAAAAATCACTTTGTCCACCATAGGCTGTTGTTAATACTGGAAGTTCATGAAGCATAGCTTCTGCCATTGGAAGTCCAAATCCTTCTCCTAGGCTTGGAGCTACTAATAGGTCAGAATTTTCATAAAGATACTTAATGTAGCTTTGGTCTATATCTTTGTTTATAAGTAGTATTTGGTAGCCATTTTTTGCATAGAGAGTGATGTTTTCTTCTAGGTATGTATCTACTTTAAAATCTAATCTTTGCAAATCTTCTAAAACTCTGTTGTGTGGATTTGGGAAGGTTTTTATAATAAGAGATATCTTTATATTTGTGCTTTGTATGAGTTCATCAAAGCTCTCTAAGAGTATATCTAAGCCTTTTCTAGGAAATGCAGAGGATATATGCAGTAGTTTAAAGGCATCTGGCAGCTCAAATGAAAATGGTTTGGATTTTACTTTTAAGAGGTTGTCTGCAACTAAGCCTGTTGAGAATGTAGGGGTGTAGATGCCACTTGTTTTCATAACTTTTGAGACATAGTTAGACATTGTTAGGAGTGTGGTGAGTCTTGAGTTGAAAAGCTCCACATACTCTTTTGGGAATTTTGACTCTTCCCAGCCGTAAGGACCTATGATTTTGTGATATCCTTGCATAGCATTTGTTCTTGGAGGGTATAGATTTCTAATGGTTATATCTACTGCATCTAGATGCTTTAGTGCTAGGTTTTTTATATCTTCTTCGCACTTACTTAAATCTGGTTTGAAATCTCCATACCCCTCTGTAGAGTGTAGTTTTACATTGTTTTGCTCTTCTTGTGATAGTGCTTTTGCTATATCTTTGTTGACTATGGCTAGAGAGTAACTTGAGTCAAAGGGTCCTTCTATTTGGATGTTATTTGTTTGTTTGTTTTCTGGTATATCTAAAGGTAAATCATTTGGAATGTGGATATTTAGGCTTTGAAGAAAATCTTTAAATCTAGTTTTTATAATATTTGGGTCATAAGTGTTTAGTATCTTTTTTTGCTCTTTTACTATCTCTATCCTTTTGATAGGGCTAGAGATAAGTTCAAATATCTTTTTTGATACATATAGTGCTGATTTTTTATGGAGGAGTCCATTTTTTGAGATAGTTGTCTCTATGGCACAAGTGTTAAATGCTAATACTGGTGTATCGTACCTCATCGCTTCTATGAGAGGGATGCCAAAGCCTTCATGCTCACTCAAAGAGAGATAGAGGTCGCTGTTTTTATAGTATGCAGCTAAATCACTGTCATCTACTTTGCCTGTTATGATGACTTGTTCATTTAGTGATAGGTTGTCTATATATCTATGCAGATATTCTAGATAATCTACTTGAGAAGCTCCTCCCACTATAAATAACTTAAAATTCAGACCTTGCTGCTTTAGAAAATAAGCTGTGTCAATAAGTTGGTGTTGGCATTTGTTTTGTACTATTCTTCCAACAAATAAGATGTTGAAAGTACCACTATATCTCTTTAGTATCTCTTGGTTTGGGGTGACTTTTTTCTTTTTTGTAAAATCGATAAGGATTGGAAGAACTTCGGGAGAGTCAAATCCAAAATAGTCTAACTCTTTTTTATTGTAGTGTGAATCTGTGTATGAGCTTATCATATAGTTTTTGGCATCTTTTAACTGGACTCTTCCCTCATCACAAATTTGTTGTAAAAATAAGTTGTTTTTGAAAAAATGAGAAGGGGTGATATTGTGATAGACTAATATTTTTTTATCTTGAAACTTCATTATAGTATGATGATGCCCATGGCTTATGGAGTGATGATATAAGAGGTAGTTTTTTGGTGACTCTTTGTATTGGTCTATATGAAAGACTTCATGTTTAAAGTTTATCTCTGCAAAGTTTGAGCTTATGTAGATGTTTGAAGAAAAACCAAACTCTCTTAGTAGTCGCTGGGTATATAGTAGTCCATCAGATACGCCATCTCCATAAGCGACTGTTGGGGTGAACTGATGAATGGCGACTATGTTGTTCATTTTGTTGCCGTAATAATGTAGTCTTGTGCTTTTAAAAATGACTCGTTAATGAAGTTTGCACTTTGTGTATTTTCCTTAAGATGCATAGTGCTTGGGAATGGATGCAAGGGGGTTACTTTAATGTTTTGAAATGTTAAATAATCTAGCATAAATGAGATTACTTCTGATGGAAGCGGATTTAGGTGTGTTGGGTCTTTATAAAAGGTATAAGATGCTACTAAAAGGTTTTCTGGATTTGGCGTCTCTAGGAGTAGTTGTCCTTGTGGTTTTAAAACTCTGTATATCTCTTTTACTACTAAAAGTAACGTTTCAAATGGGATGTGCTCAATCACATGAAAGGCTGTTATAAGATCAAGACTATTGTCTTTTTGTAGTGATAGGTATTTTAAAGCATCTGTTGTTTGTAGGTTTGATATGTTGTGCTTTTTTGCCTCTTGTATCATTGAGAAATTCATATCGATTCCATAGGCTTCTATGCCTTTTTGTTGCAGAAGTTCAACCCATTCCGCTCTTCCGCATCCTATGTCTAAGGATTTTTCTATAGTTTTTAAATCTAAATAGGCGAAGTACTCTTTCATTCTTAAAGATATCTCTTCTCTTGAGCCTCTAAACTTGTTTTCAAAGGCTAGATAGTAGTCATCTGTAAAGATTCTTGGTAGTTTTTCTAAAGACTCTACACTAGAGTTACTGTTTTTCATATCTATCTTTGCATCAAATATAAACTGGTCTATGCGTTGCCCAAAAGAGAGAGATTGGAATAGGATCTCTTTTGAAACTTGTTGTTTTATAGTTGAGTTTAGTGCTTCTATCTGCTGTGATTGTTGCTGTAGTTGCTGCTGCATCTGTTGTGATTGTTGCTGTAGCTGTTGTGTTAAAACATTTAATTGGTTTTGCTGCATATAAACATTGTGTTTTATATTGTTTATTCTTAGTATGTTATATATCCATCTTGTGAGAAAACCTAGGGCTGGTATGGCTTTGATCTTATCTTTTAGAGTTTTTTCCTTTGCATCATTACCAATAAGCTTTGGATAATCTAGCAGTTTATCCACTGGCTCATCGCTAACGATTAGTTTCATAAGATAAGGTGAGTCTTTTTCGTATAGATAGCTATTATCAATCATGATATTAAAGGTTATATCGTAAATGAATTGTTCTAGGTTAATAGAACTAATCGGAAATTCAACTATTGACTCTTGATAAGCTTCTAGAGTTACTCTAGCTAACTCTTTTCGCGCTCTGTGTTGCCCATCTAAAAATATATCTAACGATACATCGTGTGTTTTTTGTGTTTTGTTTATTACTTTATAGTTTAACTGTAGTTTTAAATCGGAATCTGGTTTTACAATAATGAAATAAGGAATTGCTAAAATATATATCTCTATATCTTTTGTTTTAAAACTTGCTATTTGATGCACCATATTGTTTTTTGATAAAATTTCTGTATTTGCCTTGAAGATCTCTTTTGTGTCAAGAAATGGAGATAAATTTGCAAGGTGTTGTTTTACTTTAGTTTCAGTACTATCACTATAGTTTCGTTCTTTTTCGTCATATAGCTCTTTATAATAATTTTCAAAAGTATATTTTTCTTGGGAATAGATTAAATCCCAGTCTGTTGGGTTTGCTGGCCAATTTAGTGTTTCGTATCGTTTTTTGCTAAAACTGTTTGGATAAAGGGATGCTCCATAGTTAAAATAGATACTCCATTCATCTATGGGATTGTTTAATCCTATTTGAAAAAAATCATTTGAGACTTCTTTGAGTATCTCTTTGTTTATTATCTGTGGAGAGTGTGAAGAGTAAGAGAGTAGTTCATAATTTAATTTTGTTAAGATATCTTTTGTTTTATGTTGCCCCTTATCATAGTCTGTATGAAGATTATTCCAATTTAATAGATCGTAAAAATAAAAACAGTTATATCGTCCATCATCTGTTATAAAGGTGCTAATGTCTATTTTTCTTAAGGGTCTATTGTCATCATCTAACATGATAAACTCAGCATCTAGCATCTCTATATTTAATAGTGAAACTCTTAAAAGCCAGTTTTTGCTTTGATGATCTTTTTTACTAAAATTTTCTTTATGCTCTTTTAGTATGCTATCTTCGTCTATTAGTGTTATTTTATTTTTTGATTTTATTTGCTTAAAATCATCTAAGCATTTAGCATTAGTTACTACTATATACTCTTTTACAAAGTCTGCGTACTCATCTATCTTGGCTATTGTGCCTTCTAGGTTGTGCTTGTCAATGCTAATAAAGACAAATTGTAGTTTTTTTAAGTGTGATTGAGTTATCTCAATGGATTTTTGATAGTTAATAAATATGCTTGAGATGGAGTGATAAAACTGATCCCATGAAGTTGTTTTAAAACTGTTTCTTATAGCTTCTTTTTTTAATCTATATAGCTCTTGATTTTCTATATAAAGAGTAATAAGGCTCTCTAGCTCGTTAAAACTGTCATAGACCACATAGTCTGCAAAATCTCTTCCTACTTCATACATTGAGCTATTTTTTGAAGTGATTGTTATATTTGCATAACTTAAAGACTCTGCTATTGGTAAGCCATATCCTTCATATTTTGATAGATATGTTACCAAAAAAGCATTTTGATAAAAATGGCTTAGTTCATCGTCGCTTATGTTATCTAACCAAAAAACTCTTCTATTTTTCAGTGGATGGTTTTCGATTTTTTCTAGTAGATGATCAATTTTCCACCCTTTTCTGCCAATAATTACTAAGTTTAAGTCATCATACTTTTCTGATAATTTTGTAAATACATCTAGGGTTGTTTCTTGATTTTTCCTTGGTTCTAGGGTTCCTACAAATAAAATATATTTTTTATCTAATATATTTTTTATTTTTATATCCACTACTTCAGTGTTAGACTTTATGAAATCTGAGCCTAAACCTATGGCTCTTGTTGGTATATCTCTTTGAATATCATGTTCTTTTTTTATTTTTAAAAAATCATTTAGTGCGGATTGTGAATCAAACATTACTAAATCACTATGATTGAAAATAGCTTTGATATAAGACTCGAAATTATTTGCTGTAACCTCATGAGCGTATTGTGGTAGAAGAATTGGGATAAGGTCATAGATAAAATTAAAAATCTTAAAACCATTTTCTTTTAATATTGGGTATAGCTTTTCTCTTTTTAACTCTATATTCCAGTTTGAGTCCATATCTAATAATGCTGTTAGTGTTGTTGGCTTAATGGTAAAAATATCGATAGTAGTTTTGTTTTTAAATTGATAGTTTTGTGTATCTTTTAAAAAGAGTTCTACTTCTTCGTTATCTAATAGATTGACATTTTTTGTAATTTCATTATATATGATGATTTTATATACTATGCCGCTAGTTGATTTGGTTCTTTTTAAAAACTCTTTTACAACTCTTTGTATTCCGGTGTTAGCTCTACCCTTTTCTAGTTGTGTAATGTCGACATAAATTATCATCTATTTTCCTCTAGTCTTTTAGCTTCTATCTCTTTTTTTATTGATTCTAGAAAATTACTCTTATATATTTGTGTTATTTTTTTACTTTTTATATATGTGTTAGCTCTTGCGTTGAGTAGATAGACTTTAAGTGATGGAAAATATATAAAAATTTTATTGGCGATTTTTTTTATTGTTGGATTGTAAGATAACTTAAAAATTATACTTTTTAAGATGTTTTTCATGTTGTTCCTTTTCTAAAGATAATTTTAGGTTTTAATTTACAAAGGCCGATAAACAACTCATCTACTACTCCTGCAACCTCAAAATTTGCAGCGTTGTCATACCAATGAGAGCAATTCTCAAGATGATTTTCATCGGAGTGTATGGCTGTTGTGACACTATATTTGCCTATTCCTATATTTAGCGGCATCTCAAAGGTGCAAACATAGCTTTGGTTTTCTTCTAAATCAATCTTTACTTTGTGATAAAAGGTGTTAGTACCAAAAATATCTTGGCCAAACTTATCTCTTATCATGATGCCTACTGTCATGTTTTCTATGTCTTTTTTAGAATCTATTTTAATAGTTATTGTTGCTTCTTCTCCTGAACTTATAGTGTTAGAATTGGAGTTATTTCCTTTTATATCTACATATGTTATTTTAACATCAAAAGTGCCGTAAGAGTTATTTGTATTGTCTTTTATAATACAATTTTCATCAGCTTCGTTAAGCTGTGAGATGAGCAGATTATAGTTATTTATGACGCTTTCTGGCTGACCTTCATCTGCTTTCTTTCCTTTATCTAAAAGTATGACTCTGTCGCAAAGGAGCTTTAGAGAGTTTAAATCATGTGAGACATAGATGATGGACATATTTTGCTTTTTTCTCTCTCTAAGTGCTTTTGTACACTTTGCACCAAAGTGTGCATCTCCGACTGAAAGGGCTTCATCTACTATAAAAATTTGTGGTTGCGAATGAATGGCTATAGAAAATGCAAGTCGCATCTTCATGCCTGATGAGTAGGTTAAAATAGGCTCATCTATATGTGAACCTAGTTCACTAAAGTCTATAATATCTTGGGCTTTTTCTTTGCATTCTTTTTGCGTCATGCCAATAAGTGTGCCATTTAAGAAGATGTTTTCAAGTCCTGAGAGTTGTTCGTTGAAGCCTGTGCCTAACTCCAGTAATGCAGTTACTCTTCCTCGCCTTATAATCTCTCCTGAAGTTGGTTCTATAACCCCTGCAATGATTTTTAAGATGGTTGATTTACCTGCGCCGTTTACACCGATAATGCCTAGAGTTTCGCCTTCATAGAGATCAAAATTTATGTTGTTGTTTGAGATAAATTCTTTATGATATGTTTTTTTGCTAAACACCTCTTTTAGTCTGTCAAAGTTTGATCTATAGATTTTATAAATTTTTGTGATGTTTTTTACTTCTAAAACTTTTTTCATTTTGCTAAAACCTTTTGAAAAACTTTTAAATGCTGGGATGCTGACTTGTCCCATGAAAAAGATGCCGCTTGAAGTTTCCCTTTTTGTGATAGTTCTTCTCTTAATTTTTCATCTTTTAAAAGAGTAATGATTTTATTTTTAATATCTTGTATATTTGTTGGATCTATGTAAAAGGCGGCATCGCTACATACTTCTGGCAACGATGCCACATTTGACACAATAACTGGAGCGCCACATGCCATGGCTTCAAGTGGGGGAAGTCCAAAACCTTCATATAGTGAGGGATAGATAAAAATGGTAGCAAGATTGTAAATATGAGCTAGTTTTGTATCTGTTACAAATCCAAGATAACGAATATGCTCTTTATTTTTTTCTATCTCTTGCATGATATCTTTATTTTCCCACCCTTTAAAGCCCACTAAAATAAGGGGTAATTCACTCTTTTGCTCTTGCGAGAGAAGGTTATAAGCCTTTAAGAGGGTAATAAGGTTTTTACGCGGTTCTATTGAGCCTACAAAAAGTAAAAATTTTTTTGGTAAAAGAAACTCATCTCTTGTTTTTTGAGTCTCTTTTAGTGGATATGTTTTGTAGAGTTCATGATCTACTCCATGGTATATTACACTTATCTTATCCTCTGATATCTGCATATAATCAATAATCTCTTTTTTTGTAAACTTTGAGCCTGTAATGATATGAGTAGCCCTTTGTATTAGATAAAAATTTTTATTAAAATATTCTAATCGCTCTTTTGGATGCCAATGAGGTTGCAGTTTAAATGAGAAATCATGAAGGGTGCAGACTATTTTTTTAGCTTTTACATTTTTAGTAGGGATAAAATTTGGTTGAAAATAGAGTTCAAATGATTCGTTACTAAATCTGGCCCTAAGAGAGTAAAGGTATCTGATTATTTTTTTGAGAAAAGGAAGCTTATCTATAAAAAGTTTAAATCTTTTAATCCTCTGTTCATTTACGGCAGATTTATTTTCAGACCCATAGAGTTCTTTTGAGTAAAAACCATAATTATAAAAAATCTCATACTTACCATCATTTAAACATTGGAGGCGTTTAGAAATCTCATAGGTATAGCGTCCTATACCTGTCTTTACAGAGAGAAGTGAGAGCGCATCTATGAGCAGTTTTTTCATCTAAATAATGTCCTTGATAGTGCTTATCATTTTTTTATAGAGATATGCAGCTATAAGCAGAGTGATAACGCTCATAGTTAAGATAGTGACTATGGAGTCAAATGCTGGTGCCCTTGAGTAGAGAAATATATCTTGGTAGATATGTACAAAATGATAAAACGGGTTAATAGTTAAAAGTAGCGGATATTTGTTTGCTAGCATCTCTTTCATGTAGATGATGGGAGTCATCCAAAACCAAAGCTGAACTACTATGGGAACTGCCTCTTTTAAATCTCTAAAAAATGGAGTAAAGAGTGAAAGTATTACGCCTATGGCAAAGGCAAAAATAGTCTGAATAAATAGGAGCGGAATGAGGTAGAGAAATGTTAGAGTTATGGGATGATCTACTAATAGTAAAAAGATGAGAGCTAGAGAGTAAGAGAGCATTAAAACACCAAACTCTGTGATGATAATACTTAGTTGATAGACATAAGCTGGTACATTTATCTTTTTTATAAGGTTTGACTTTTCTAAGATAGAGCTGTTTAATCTCATCAAGATAGTGCTAAAAGAAGTCCATGCTAAAAGCCCTGGGACGAGGTAGATACTGTATGAGTAGCTGTTGTCAACAATGTCTAGCTTCATCTTCATAAAGTCTGAAAATATAACTGTGTAGATGAAGATAGTGATGATAGGAGAGAGGATATACCATAACTGTCCGAGTCCAGTTCCTATATAGCGCTGCTTGAAATCTCTCTTTGCAAAGCTAAATGCTAGTAAAATGATATGTTTCAATAATCTTCTTCTCTCTTATAATCGTCTTCTACTCTTAAGATATCATCTTCGCCTAGATAATCACCGATTTGTGTCTCTATAAGAATCAGAGGGAGTTTCCCTGCATTTTCAAGGCGGTGGAGTTCTCCCATTGGGATGTAGATAGACTCATTTGCGCGGAGGGCTTTTTCCTCTTTGCCTAGTGTTATTATCGCTGTTCCGCTTACTACTGTCCAGTGTTCGCTTCTGTGAAAATGCTTTTGAAGGGAGAGTCTGCCTCCTGGTTTTACCTCTATGCGTTTGATCTTATACTTTGGGTTATCCTCTAATACTGTGTATGTTCCCCAAGGTCTGTGTGCCGTTAGGTGGATGTTGTGTAACTGGGTGTTTTGGCGAACTTGCTGTACTATCTCTTTTACTTTTTGGGAGGAGCCTTTTTTTGAGATAAGGAGTGCATCTCCTGTGTCAACTATGATAAGGTCTTCTATATCAACTGTTGCTATTTTTCTTTCATTTCCATATATGAGGTTGTTTTTGCTGTCTATCTGGACGTAGTGTTCATTTAGGGTATTGCCATTTTCATCTTTTGCTAGTTCTTCGTAAAGAGCATCAAAGCTTCCTACATCTGACCAGCCGATATCTGAGGGGATAACTTTTACTTTGGATGACCTCTCCATGACTGCATAGTCGATAGAGTTTTCTGGGATCTTTAGCATGTCCTCTTTTTTGATTTTAATGACATTTGTGTGCGAGGCTGAAGTCTCGCTTCCTTGGGGTTGTGGGTTTGCGTTTTTAAAGGCTTGTAGCGATGAGTTGTAGATTTCTGGGGAGTGTTTTTGAAGCTCTTGTAGGAATACTCCTGCTTTAAAACAAAACATGCCACTGTTCCAATAGTAATTTCCAGCTCTTAGGTACTCTTCTGCTCTTTGCAAATCAGGTTTTTCATGAAAAGCTTTTACATCTTCTGCATCTGCTTCAATGTAGCCAAATCCTGTTTGAGCAAAGGTGGGTTTTATGCCAAAAGTGACAAGATAATCCTTTTGTGCCGCCTCTTTTGCATGCCCTAATACGGCTTGATACTCTTGTTCATCTTTTATAAGATGGTCTGAGGGAGTAACTAAGACAATCTCCTCTGCATCTAGCGCCATACAAGCGAGGGCAATAGCTGGAGCTGTGTTTCTTGCTGCTGGTTCTAGGAGATAGTTTATGGAGTGATTTTCTCGCAGATGAGTCTCTTGTGTTTGGTCTTGAGCTAGTAGATACTGCTCTGTGCTAGAGACTATAAAGCTTTTTTGACAAAAGAGTCGGTTTCTCTCTAAGGTGAGCTCAAAGAGTGATTTTTTGTTAAAGAGTTTTACAAATTGTTTGGGCATAAGTGTTCTGCTTATTGGCCAGAGCCTTGTACCGTTGCCCCCGCATAAAATAATATTTGTCATTTTTATTCCTCTTTTTGATGCGGAATTTTAGCACTTAGATGCTTATTTGTCTATAAACTTAAACCTACTTACTTTGCTCCTACTTTGAGTAGCACCACTTTTGTTGTTTTAACAAAGATAACAAAGTCAATCCATAGAGACCAGTTTTGTATATACCAAACATCTAAGGCTACTCTTTTTTTAAACGTTAATTTGTTTCTTCCGCTTACCTGCCATAAACCCGTAAGACCAGGGTTTACTCTAAGGATAATGTTTTTGTTGTCTTCGCCCATAGCCTCAAGTTCTTGTGGCAGATATGGTCGTGGCCCTATAAGGTTCATATCGCCTTTTAGTATGTTGTAAAATTGTGGGAGTTCATCTAGTGATGTTTTTCTTAAAAAGTTGCCCACCTTTGTTATGCGGGGGTCATTTTTATACTTATGAAATTTATTGTAATACTCAACTTCGTCTGGGTTTTTTAGGAGATACTCTTCTAGCATCTCTTGAGAGTCTTGGTGCATTGTGCGATACTTATAACACTCAAAGAGTTTAGAGTTTTTTCCCAATCTTTTTTGCTTGAAAAAAATCGTTCCTTGTGAGTCTCTTTTAATAAGCATAAAGATAAAGAGATGCAAGATGAGCGCAGAGGGTAGAAGTAGAAGTGTGATGCTCTTTTCAAAAAGGGATTTTATAAATATATTTTTAGCACTTAGGAGTCTGTTTTGGATGTGAATGGCTGAAAATCTAATGTTTGAGAAGTCCATAATTGTTGCGTGTGAGAAATCCAAATAGTCTAGATATGGGACGATAAAGATATCTTTTGTGGTTCGGGAGTACTCTTTGACTTTATCTTGGAGTTCATCTAACTCAAATCCGCGTGAGGAGATAATGAGAAGATCATAATCTTTATCATCTTCTTTATAACCAAAATACCAGTTATTTTCTATCTCTTCGGTGATGATTTTATAGTTTTGCTTATCTGCGACTACCTTTACTCTAAGCTTAAAGATATCAAGTTTAAATAAAAGTTTTTTAGACACTCTTTTTAGAAGGAGTGTTGTAAAGATGGAGAGTATAAAAAATTTTAATAAAAAATCTACTGAGTAGCTGTCAAAAACTTCGGCTAGAGAGATAATAGTAAAAACTGCAAAAAAGGAGAAGAAAAAACCCTTAAGCGCCCTTAGTGCATCACTCCAAAAATCATACCGAAGTGTATATATCTTCTGCACACCAAAGGCTAAGAGTATAAAAGCAAAAATCCAAAGGTAGTGTGATATATCGAGAGTTGTGGCTTCTTTACGCGCTAGAAGTGTAAAGGATATATAGAGTGCAAAAAAATCAACCGCAATAAGTAAAGAGCTAAGTAGGTAAGAAAAAGGGTTAAATTTTGAACTATTCATAAGGCTGATTATACTTCAAAACTCTTTATAAACTCTTGTATCTCCTCTTGAAATCTCTTTGTGTTGTAAACCTTAGCATCTCTTGAGATAGATGCTAAGTCAAAGGATTGGCTCTCAAATCTGCAAAGAGCATCTATGATATCTTCTTTGGTTTGCTTGTGAAAATGGATACCATTTTTGCCATCTATGACTGTCTCTGCTGTGCCACCTTTGCCAAGAGCGATAACTGGAGTTCCACATGACATTGCTTCAATGGGGACTATCCCAAAGTCTTCAACTGCAGCATATACAAAAGCTTTTGCTCTTTGCATATAGTGTGTTAACACATCTTTTTCCTGATATCCGAGCACTGAAATATTTGTTTTTGCTATCTCTTTTATGGCTTTTAACTCTTCACCACTTCCTATAACAACTAGTTTTTTATCTGGCATCTCATTGAATGCCTCTACTATTAGTTTTGTTTTTTTGTATGGAACTAATCTTGAAGCTGTAAGATAGAAATCTTCTTTGTTTGGCTCGTACGCATAGTTTTTGGTATCGACTGGTGGATAGATAACTCTTGAGTCTCTGTTGTATGTTCTTTTGATTCTCTCTTGTACAAAGATAGAGTCTGCTATAAAGTGATCAACTCTATGTAGTGTTTTTATATCCCACTTTTTTATATATGAAAGAGTGGCCTTAACAAAGAGTTTTTTAGGTTGAGGCAGAGATGCTGTGTACTCATCGTACAGATCCCATGCATAGCGGATTGGCGTGTAGCAGTAGGATATATGGTGTTGGTTTGCGTGTTTTTTTACTCCCTTTGCAACTGCCCAAGAGCTACTAATAATCAAATCATATTTGCTCAGATCAAAACTCTCTATAGCTAATGGAAAAAGAATAAAGTAACTTCTAAAGTGTTTTTTTGCAAAGGGGAGCTTTTGAATAAATGAGGTTTTTGCAAATCTACCACCAAGAACAGCATCTCTGTCACTCTGGCTTAAAAAATCAACGAGTGAGAATATATCTGCATCTCTATAGATATCAAGTAGCGCTTTGAGGACTTTTTCCGCCCCTGCATCTGTTACGAGCCAATCATGAACTATTGCTACTCTCAACTAAAGTGCCTTTTTTATTTTAAGCATCAAGCATCTCTTGGAGTGTCTGCTTAAAAGGTTTTTGTTCTACTTCGCCTATGGCTTTAAAGAGTTTTTCACAAGAGCCAGTAAGATTTTTTATTTCCCCTTTTCTTACAAAATCTTGGTTAATTTTAACCTCTATCTTGTAGCCTGAGAGTTCATTCATCATATCTATAACATCTAGAAGTTTTATGCCTCTGTTTGAAGCGATATTAAAAACTTCTGAAGAGAGGGAGGATTCAAGGAGTCTCTTATAAACTTCACAAACATAGTCAATGTCGTTAAACTCTCTACTTATTTCTAAGTTTCCTAGCTCTATGGTTCTCTTTTTTTCTTTAAAGTGTTTTACTATTTTTGGGATTAAGAAGTGCTCTTGTTGGTTTGCGCCTGTGTAGTTAAAGGGTCGTGTTATGATGATATTTAACTTAGTAAAGTAGTTGGCTGCTAGGGATTCCATAGCATACTTACTAGCTCCATAGTGGTTTGTTGGTTTAACGCAGAGCGTTTCATCAAGAATTTCTAACCCTTGGTTGCCATAGAGAGTGGCACTACTTGCTAGAAGTATCTTTGTCGGGTTAAGGTTAAGTTCTATAAGAGCATCTAAGATATTTAGCGTGCCTATGGTGTTTACCTTGTAAAAATCTTCATGCTTGTCATGCGCGGGAAAGGAGATGCCACTTAGATGAATGAGATAATCAGGCTCGCAGGCCATAAGAACTTTTATAATATCTGCTTTGTTTGTGTTTTCGC
>JAQUFE010000013.1 GCA_028684815.1 Sulfurimonas sp. | reverse complement strand
CTTCTCTTTGAATGGTAAATTTTAGAGAGTTTTTTTTCAGCAGTGCTTTAAAATCACTTAAAAGTTGCTCATATTCGACTGTTCTATCATCGAAGTCAGTTGTTACTTTTGACATTTTCATCCTTTATTTCAAGCTTGTTGTGTAGCTCTTCTTTTGTTTTTAGCACTATCTCATCAGTAGAGTTTTTTATGTTTTTATCTAGTTCAGAGTTAACTTTTTGGGTTACTTTGTCTATGCTTTTATTGATATCATCGCTTATTTCAACTGGATCTAACTTCATAATAAAAGCGCCAGTTTCAACTAAAACAGGAAATAAAAAGCTATTGCTCATAGGCTCTTCTAAAGTAGATTTTACAGCTTTTATATTATAAGCAGCGTGAGCAATTACAGCAGCTATAAGAAAAAACTTACTTGCGCCAAAGACAAAACCTAAGATTCTATCAAAAATGCCAAGACCGCTTAAAAGGCTTAGTTTTTTAAAGATAAAACCCACCACAATCATAAAAATCCAAAATACGCCAAGAGTTACTAGAAAGCCTAAAAAGCTTATAGCTGCGCTGTTGTCTAGTTTAAATATGGCATCACTTAAGGCTTTACCAACACTATCTCCTACACGAGATGCTACAAAGATACCTCCGATGATGCCAATGAGACCAAAAACCTCTTTGAAAAAACCGTTTATTATCCCTTTTAAACCGAGCAAAAGTATAATTACTGATGCTACTAAGTCAAAATAATTGAATTCCATCTATTTGTTTTCCGAAACCATTTGATTTTTACCACTGTTTTTAGCTTTATAAAGAGCCTTATCAGCCCTTGCTATTATAGAATCTGGAGTATCTCCAGCGCTATATTTAGTAGTCCCTACGCTCATTGTAACTCTCAGTCCTTCGCCCTTATATATAAGTTTGTTTGAACTGATTATCTCAAGGATCCTTTTTGTGATTTTTTCACAATGCTCAGAATCTACACGATTTAGGATGATTACAAACTCTTCTCCGCCATATCTGAATACTTTATCGCCTTCTCTTAGTGTTTTTTTCAATATATTTGCTATAAAGATTAAAACCTTATCTCCAGCTAAATGACCATGTTTGTCATTTATGCTTTTAAAATCATCTATATCTAACATTAGTAGATGAAATTCGTAAGGAAGGTCACTGTTTGAACAGAGTAATTTTAGGTGTGAAGATAGTGCTCGCCTGTTATATACCTTTGTTAAAGAGTCAAGATTTGACTTCTCTTCTAGAGTCTTAACTTGAGTCGTTAATTGGCTAATAATTTCATTTGCTTTTTTTACTTCTTGACTCATATGCAATTGTATTTCATTAAATTTTGATGTAAGAGATGGTAAATCAATCTGTTGAGTATTACACTCCACAAGAGTTTTCTCTTGAAGTTTTGTTAATTTTTCTATGTTTTCATTTGTGTTTGCGTAAGAAGATATACTTCTTTCTGCTATCTCTTTATAGGCGTTGTGAAAAAGTGACTCCACAAAACCCTTGCTAGTGATATCTTTATCGTCAAGATTCATGATAATTTGAGCAGACTCTCTTAAGTAAGTAGCTATCTGTTCCTTTGATGCATTCTCTTGCTGTTCGATGATAGTTGAGAGTTCTTTGCACATTTCATTAGCCAGAGATATTAGTTCATCTTTTCGCATTAGAGATATCCTAGTTAAAATATTGTGGTATTATACTTACCTAAGCATAAAAAAAGCTTTTACTATAAGTATAAAGCGTCGCGAAAGTCTTAAGTAAGAGCATTTTTAGGAATTTTTATGTAAAATAGCAAAAAATTATATGATTAAGGTTTTATTATGAGTACTTGGAATCCAAAAAGTTGGAGAGAAAAGCCAATATTGCAGCAACCAATTTATCCAGATCAAGATGAGTTAAAGAGAGTTTTAAAAGAGCTAGGAAATTATCCTCCTTTGGTCTTTGCAGGAGAAGCAAAAAGATTAAAAAATCAGCTAGCAGATGCAGCTGAGGGAAAAGCATTTTTACTTCAAGGCGGAGATTGCGCTGAGAGCTTTAGCGAGTTTCACGCTGATGGCATAAGAGATACTTTTAAAGCTCTAATGCAGATGGCAGTTGTGATGACTTATGCTGGCGGAGTTCCTGTTGTAAAAGTCGGCCGTGTAGGCGGTCAGTTTGCAAAACCTCGTTCAAGTGACACAGAGACATTAGACGGCGTAACACTTGATTCTTACCGCGGAGATATCATAAATGCTATGGAGTTTACTCCTGAGGCTCGTACTCCAGATCCACAGAGAATGATAAGAGCTTATAACCAAGCAGCAGCTACGCAAAACCTTCTTCGTGCCTTTGCAACGGGTGGAATGGCTGATTTGCATCAAGTTCATAAGTGGAACTTAGCATTTACTAACAAAACAGAGATTTCACAAAAGTTTGAAGAACTAGCTCAAGAGATAGAAAACTCACTAAGATTTATGCAAGCTTGTGGGATAAACTCTAAGACATTTAGAAGCCTAGGTGAGACAGATTTTTATATCTCTCATGAGGCACTTTTGCTCCCTTATGAAGAGGCTTTTACTAGAAAAGACTCACTATCTGGGGATTGGTACGATACATCTGCGCATATGCTCTGGATAGGAGATAGAACTCGCCAGATAGATGGTGCTCATGTTGAGTATCTAAGTGGGGTAAAAAACCCTATTGGTGTTAAAGCAGGCCCAAGTATGGATCCTGAAGATCTTATCAGACTGTGTGAGAAATTAAATCCTCAAAATGAAGCAGGAAGACTAAATATCATAGTTAGAATGGGCGCAAACAAAGTAGGTGAGGGTATGCCAAAACTCATTCGTGCTGTTGAGAAAGAGGGTAAGAAAGTACTTTGGAGTTGTGATCCAATGCATGGGAACACTATAAAATCATCTACAAACTTTAAGACTCGTCCGTTAGATGCAGTGCTTACTGAGATGAAACAATTTTTTCAAGTGCATCGTGCTGAGGGAACAATAGCAGGTGGAGTTCACTTAGAGATGACTGGTAAAAATGTAACTGAGTGTATCGGTGGCTCATTTAGGGTAACAGAAGAGGATTTAAGTTCTCGTTACCACACGCACTGTGACCCAAGACTAAACGCAAACCAATCTTTAGAACTTGCATTTTTAATAGCAGATACTCTAAAAGAGTCTAAGCAGTAGTCCTTCATTAGCACATTAAAACGGATTCGTCCGTTTTTCTAAACTAAAGGAGTTCCTTTTTTTTAAAAAGGCTCCTTTTTCTAAAGAAACTTCATTTTACCACAATGGGCAAAGATATCCATCGTAACTCCCTTATCATGGAATATGCCATTAGTTAGCATACCTAAAAGCTACGAAAATAAATTTCTCATACCTAGAGTGATTCTATCTCTTCTTCTTTTTCTTGTATAGTTAAAAGCTCTTCAACCTTTTGCTCGTAAAGCTCTTCTAGTTTTTCAAGCTCAGATGCAAGGGCAGTTATACCTATCTCTTCATAACATTTTGGATCTGCTAGGCATCTGTTTTTCTCTTGCATCAACTCTTCAAGAGCTTCTATCTCAAGTGGAAGTTTCTCTAAGGAAATTTTTTCTTTAAAAGTTAGTTTTACTGTTTTTGGTTTTTCTTCTTTTTGAGCTATTGGCTCTTTTGTTTTTGTAACTTCACACTGCATAGCATCTAACTCACTTAGCTCTTTTTCAAGCTCTAAGTACTCACTATATTGCTGGTACGACTCTTCGATGTGTTTGTCATCTTTAAAGATAAAGAGCTTTTTAGCAATCTTATCTACAAAATATCTATCATGACTTACAATAATAACCGCACCGCTAAAGTTCGTAAGTTGCTCTTCTAGGATGTTTATAGTTGGGATATCAAGGTCATTAGTTGGCTCATCAAGGATAAGAATATCTACATTTTTTGTAAAAAGAAGTGCTAATGCTATTCGGTTTTTTTCTCCACCGCTGAGAGTTCCTACTTTTTTATCTAAAAACTCTCTAGGAAAGAGGAAGTTTTTAAGATATCCATAAACATGCATATCTCTGCCTCTTACACTAACTCTATCCCCACCATTTGGACAAAATGTCTCTATAAGATTTTTATCATCATCTAGCATCTCGCGATGTTGGTCAAAGTATCCTACTTTAAATTCGCCTCGTTTTATTGCCCCACTTGTAGGCTCAATCCTGCCTAGAAGTGCTTTTAGGAGTGTTGACTTACCACTTCCATTTGGTCCAACTATGGCTATAACATCTTTTTGAAGCACAGTTGTTGTAAAGTCTTTTAGTAGTTCTTTGTTTCCTAGAGTTAAAGATAGATTTTTAACCTCAAAGAGCATTTTTTGTTTGTTGATACTCTTATCACGGTTAAAATGCTTTGCCTCTCTTTGAAGCTCTAATGACATCTTTTTTATCTTTGCAGGATTCGTTTTTGCATCTTCTCTTAGAGTCATAAGTCTATCTTTTCGACCCTCATTTCTCTTAAGCCTTGCACGAACACCTCTAGCAAACCACTCATTTTCTCTCTTTAGAACATCTAAAAGATTTTCATGCTGTTTTGCAAGAGTTCTAATATACTCCTCTTTTTGAGTCAAGTAGTCGCTATATCCACCGCTATACTCTCTAAGTGAGCAGTCATCAACCTCTATGCTCTTAGTAGCGATTTTATCTATAAAATATCTATCGTGAGAGATAAAAACAAGTGTAAATTTCTCTCTTAAAATCAGCTCTTCTAAAAATTCGACCATATAGACATCGAGGTGGTTAGTAGGCTCATCAAGAAGTAAAATATCTGGTTTTTGAAGCAAAAGAGAGGCTAGGGCGACTCGTCTTTGCTCACCTCCACTCAGAAGTGCTACAGGTCTGTTCTCATACTGCACAAGGTCAAAATGCTGTATGATTCTCTCTATCTTATCATCTAAGTTCCAAGCATTATGATGGTCTAAATAACTTGAGAGCCTCTCGTACTCATCGAGTAGTTTTTTGTTCTCATACTCCTCAGCCAATAGCAGTGAGAGTTGGTCATATCTTTTTTTTGCATCATTTAACTCACTAAGCCCATCTTCAACAGCTTCTCTTACACTATGCCCATCTTTAAAGTTTGGTCTTTGGTCTAGCATCTTGACTTCTAAGTCACTCTTTGTGATTCTCTCCCCAGCATCTTGTATAAGTGAGCCGTGGATAATCTTCATAAGTGTAGATTTACCACTACCGTTTTTACCGATAATTACGATGCGTTCACCCTCATCTACATGAAAATTCACATCTATTAAAATCTTTTGAGCGGAGTAGTGTTTTGAGATATTTTGGAGGTCTATTAATGCCATATTTGAGTGCTTTATTTTAAGTTATATTTGAGCTAATAATAGCAAGATGTTGATTAATAAGGACTTTGCTAAAGAGTAGAGATTACATAACAATGCCCAAAGCATCTTTTTTAATTACAAATATGAAGGAACTTTATATGAGTATGTTTGAAAATAATCTAAATAAAATTGTGCTATAAAGTTCTTCGCATCTTCATATATAAGTCTTTTACAACTTAAGCGGTTAAGATTTTTTTCTCTAAATACCTCTTTATCTCAACGACAAACATGACACCTATTGCGATAACTATTATTTGTAGCCATGTAGATATGTCTAATGGTTGGCTCTTAAAGATTGTGTTCATAAACTCTAGGTGAGTAAAAGAGATTTGTATAAGAGCCATTAGAGTCACTCCAATAAGTAGATATGAGTTGTTAAAGATGTTTGTCTTAAATACTGAGCGTTGTAACTCTTTGCAGTTAAAGAGGTAAAAAAGCTCAATAAAGACAAAGATATTTACAGCTACAGTTCTTGCATACTCTTCGCTATAACCGCTTGAGAGGGCGTAGTTAAACATAGCGTAAGATGCAGCTAACATATAAAATCCAACTACTAGCATCTGCCAAACCATCTCCATACTTAGTATTGGCATCTTAGGATCTCGTGGGCGCCTTTTCATAATCTCCTTATCGCCTGGCTCAAAGATTAACATCATTCCTAAAAAGACTGCAGTTGACATGTTTATCCACAGTATTTGAACTGGTAGTATTGGAAGAGTGAGTCCTAGCATTACGGCTAAAAGTATCACAAGTCCCTCTCCAAGGTTTGTTGGAAGTGTCCATGTTATAAATTTTATGAGATTATCAAAGACAATTCTGCCCTCTTTTATGGCTAGAGCGATTGAGCGAAAGTTATCATCGCTTAGTATCATATCAGATGCCTCTTTTGCAACTTCAGTTCCGCCCACCCCCATTGCTATACCAATGTCAGCTTGCTTTAGTGCTGGTGCGTCATTTACTCCATCGCCGGTCATGGCTACTATCTCGCCTCTTGCTTGCAGGGCATTGACAATGCGGAGTTTTTGTTCTGGCTCTACTCTTGCAAAGACCTTTACACTCTTTAGTTTCTCTATCAGTTCTTCATCACTTAGGCTTAGCATCTGACTTCCAAGCAGAGTTGAGTCTTCGTACTTAGCATCTTCGCTAACAATGGACATCAGTTTAGCTATAGAAAAAGCAGTTAGTGCATGGTCGCCTGTTATCATGATAATATTGATTCCAGCTTCTTTAGACTCTCTAACGGCTTCTATAGCCTCCTGTCGTGGAGGATCCATCATTGCCTGTAGTCCTAAAAAGACAAAGCCATCTTTGAGTTGGCTATCTTTAATCTTTGTAGAAGTTGTTACTTTTTTGGCTATGGCTAAAACTCTTAAACCTCTGCTTGCATATTCACTTAACTGCTCTAAAATGGGACTTTTATCTATTGGCAAAGTTTGAGAGTTAACTAGTTCAAACTCACACATCTTAAGAACTACTTCTATAGAACCCTTTAGGTAGATAATATTTTGCTCATTTTGTACATCTCTGTTAAGAGTAGCCATAAACTGTTTGTCTGACTCAAAAGGCAGTAAATCGACTCTAGCAAAGGCCTTGTTTACTCTATCTTCATCCAATCCAAACTTCATAGAACTAACTATCAAAGCGCCCTCAGTTGGATCTCCATTGATCTCATAGACTCCATCTTTGTTTACTAAGTAAGACTCATTACAAAGAAATCCAGCTCGCAAAATTTCTTCTAAACAAACATTGCAACCCTCTTGTTTTACACCACCCTTTAGTATCTCTCCGACTGGATTGTAACCATCACCACTTATCTCATAAGACTCTCTTGCACAAAAAATATCTGTCACACTCATCTTGTTTTGTGTAAGCGTTCCTGTTTTATCTGAGCATATTGTAGTAACACTTCCTAGTGTCTCAACCGCTGGCAATTTTCTGATGATGGCATTTTTAGATGCAAGGCGTGAAACACCTATGGCAAGAGTGATAGTAACAGCAGCAGGTAAACCCTCGGGGATGGCTCCAACGGCAAGTGCTACTGATGCCATAAAAGTATCAACCGCACTATGTTCTCTTAAGATGCCGACAAAAAAAGTAAAAGCGGCAAGGGCTAAGATGACATATAAAAGTATCTTAGAAAAAGATGCGATTTTTTTTGTAAGCGGAGTATCCATGTCAGTTGTACTTTGGATAAGATGGGCAATTTTTCCTATCTCAGTATGGTTTGCAGTAGCTACAACTATACCCTTTGCGCGACCGTAAGTTACATATGTGCCTGAGAAAGTCATATTTTTTCTATCGCTTAAGATGATATTTTCTGGGCAAATTGAGATATCTTTTTGGGTTGCAAGTGACTCCCCTGTAAGCATAGACTCATCTACTTTTAAGTCTCTAACTTCTATGAGTCTTATATCTGCTGGAACTTTTACACCAGACTCTAGTAATACTATATCGCCTGGAACTAAGTTTGTAGAGTCTAAGTTTATCTTTTTGCCATCTCTAATAACTACAGCAGATGTATGCATCATCTCTTTTAAAGAGTCTATCGCCTCTTGAGCCTTTGCTTCTTGCAGATAACCGATGACAACATTGATAATAACAACACCAAATATAACTCCACTATCTACCCACTCATGTAACAATGCAGTCACAAGAGATGCTCCTAGAAGTATATAAATAAGAGCGTTGTGAAACTGCATGAAAAATCTCTTAAGATTTGACTCTTGCTTTTTTTGCTCTAACTTATTTTTACCAAAGAATGTCTCTTTATCTTTGAGTGAGCCAAGCCCATCTTTTTCATGACTCTCAAATAACTCTATGATTTTTTGAGTCTCTAAAGAATGCCAGTTTTGTCCTATGAGATGCTGCACTGTTACTTCCTTTTTTATTTAGTAGAATATTATCACATCTTGTGCTGACTAATGTTTAAAGGCTTTTTTTACTTTTATTAAAGGATTTAGATATATAATTACTTCAAATATCTAAGGGGATAAAAAATTGAAAATAAAAGAAAATATTTTTGGTGGTATTAGTGTTGCAATTATCGCATTACCCTTAGCTTTAGCATTTGGAGTATCTAGCGGTTTAGGTGCTAGTGCTGGGATTTACGGTGCTATTATTTTAGGCTTTTTTGCCTCTCTTTTTGGTGGAACTCCTACTCAAATCTCAGGTCCAACAGGACCAATGACTGTAGTAATTGCAGCGGCTGTTGTTAGCTTAAATTCTGATTTAGGACTTATTGTAACTACAATATTTTTAGCCGGAATGTTTCAAATAGCTTTTGGCATCTCAAAGATTGGAAAGTTTGTTCAGTATATCCCTTACCCTGTTATTTCTGGCTTTATGAGTGGAATCGGTATCATTATCATAATTCTACAAATAAATCCATATCTAGGACTTAGTAGCAACTCCTCCGTTCTTGATATACTCATCTCACTTCCTTCAAATATCTTAAATATAAACTTTAGTGCTTTTATGCTCTCAAGTGCTACTCTTTTTCTTATGTTTTTCATACCCTCAAAAATAAACAAAATCTTACCAGCGCCACTAATAGCCTTAGGAGTTTTGACCCCTCTTAGTGTTTATCTTGGCTTAGAAGTTGATACTATAGGTGAGATTTCATCAGCCTTGCCATCATTTGTTATGCCATCTATGGATATTTCGCACTACAGCACCATTCTTTCTCTAGCTTTTACATTAGCAATCCTTGGCTCTATAGATACGCTGTTAACTTCTATAGTTGCAGACTCCATAACTGGTGTTAAACACAAGCCAAACAAAGAGCTTATAGGTCAAGGCATAGGAAACGCTCTTTGCGCAATAACTGGTTCTCTTCCTGGAGCTGGAGCTACGATGAGGACTGTTTTAAACATAAAGAGTGGAGCTACTCATAAAGTCTCTGGGATGATTCACTCCATCACACTTCTTCTGATAGTCCTTTTTTTGGCACCTTTAGCATCTCAAGTTCCATTAGCCATTCTCGCTGGAATTCTTTTAAAAATAGGGATTGATATACTTGACTATAGATTTATATCTGTCTATAAAGAGGCTCCAAATCACGACAAAAGTGTTATGCTTGTGGTCTTTTTTACTACTGTTTTTGTAGATTTGATAGCTGCTGTTGGTGTTGGTATAGTCTTAGCAGCACTTCTTATAGTATATAGAATTACAAAAGAGTCTGAAATAAGCTTAGTAGATGCTTCAAGTAAAGATGAGGTTGTTAGATTGGATTTAGCTGAGAAAAATATAAGAATTATAAAGATAAATGGTGCTTTTTTCTTCGGTTCAAGCACAGCTTTTGAGAACAAAGCGAACTCTATCTTAGACACCAAAACAGTAATTATAGATATTTTAGATGTTCCTTTTATGGACTTAACTGCCATGTTTACACTAAAAAATCTTATAACAAAACTAGAAAAAAATGAGATTAAGGTTATTATCTTAGCAAAAGAGCACGATAAAATCCAACTCCTAAAACTAAATAAAACCCATGTTTTCGATAAAGTAGAGTTTTATGCAAGTATGAGTGAGGCTAGCTACTCTCTATCTTGAGAAACTAAAGCCCATAGAAAACTTAGTTATATAGTTGTTATAGTCTATAAGACTCTCTCCATAACCACTAAATACCTTTGCATAAAAGTATGCATTATCTATAAGCGGATATGAGTAAGTTCCCTCTACTGCTCCATACATTTTTTCAAAGTTTGCTCTAGCCATAAGGGTAAACATATGGTTACCTAAAAAGTAGTTAAATTTTATGGATGAGTATCCTAGAAAGTTCATAATATCTGGATTGTCTTTATCCTTAGTAGTACCAGGAAGAGGTGTGTATAGTCTTAACTCCGTAAGGAGTGTATCGTATTGAAAAGCTAGCTCTGTGTAGATAAGGTTGATGTTCCTTGAGCGATTTCCTGGATCATTAATAGGATTAGTATAGCTAATACCTTTGTTACTTCCTTGTCCATTTGAAGTGTGAGCTATTCCTAGTGTGATAGACCTCATGTTGAAATATGTTTTTCCATTAGCAATAGGAAACTCTACAAAAGCTTCAGGGGTATAGTTTGTCTCTCTAAAGGGCGATGATTCAGCATATGTTTGCCAAAATGCCTGATGCGTATATGCTAAGTAATAGCTCTCATTGTAGCCCAAAAGATTTGTCCCAAGATATAATTTCAGACTCACTTGAATCTCTGCTTCTGTATTTTTATATTTATCCGTAGGAACATAAGATTTATAATGACCATTTCTATATCCTATTGGCAAGAAATAATTCGCCTTGTGTGGCCTTAATCCAAAATCTATATTTAACCATTTTTGCATACTTCTTTTTGAAGCTTCATCGCTTATGTTAGTAATATCATAATTCTCAATTTCTACACCTTTTTTGCTGTCTATCTTAGAAGCCATAGCACTTAAAACTAGAAAAATTAAAATCAAAATATACTTCATACTTTAAACCCTTACTCTATCTTCTATAGCTCTTGTGAGCGATAATATATCTATATTTTCTAAACTTACACCAGTAGGTACACCTTGTGCAATTTTGGAAAAATTTACCTTAAATGAACTTAACTTATCTTCTATGTACATTATGATGGCATCGTTTGCGATAGAAGGAGTTAGGGCGAAGATTATCTCACTAACTCCGCTCTCAACAATCTTAAAAAGGTTTGAGATGCTAAGCTCTTCTAGTGAATCTAGCACAAAATATCTACCATCAAAAAGCCCATTATCTTCAAAAAGAAGTATATCTTTTGCATTTTCTATAATGCAAAGAGTGCTTGCATCTCTTCTCTCATCTGAGCATATAAAGCATAACTCATCTTCAGTCATACCGCCACATTTAGTGCATTTTTTCAAACATCCTAGTGCTTCTTCTATACTGTGAGAGATTTTCATCCCTACAAAACTATCCTTTATAAGCATGTGATAAGCCAGTCTTGTTGCAGATTTTTTACCAATGGTTGGCAACTCTTGAAGAGCATCTACAAGGCGGTTAAACTTATCTAGTGAGTGTTTCAATTACTCTCCTTTGGCAAAAGTATCCATAAAGATAGAGGTGCGATGAGATGCCCAGCACTTAGCTTTGCATCTTTACCTGAGCCAAAAAACATATCAGCTCTAAGCGCACCCTTTATCGCTCCGCCTACATCTTGAGCCATTACAACTCTACTTATATCTTCGTTATCTATCTTTGACTTTAAAAAAAGCATGCTTCCTAGTGGTATAAACTCTCTATCAACTGCAACTGAACGCATAGGCTCTAAGATAAGCCCTAAAGCTCCAGATGCACTATGAGGTTTTTTTTGAAAGAAAACCAGTGAGTTGTTGTAGTTTAGAACTTCATTAACTCTATTTGGATTTTCCTCTAACCACGCTTCAATCTTTTGCATAGACATATCTTCACGCCTTATCTCACCTTGCTCTATAAGATATTTTCCTATTGAGTTGTATTTGTGGCCATTTTGATTTGCATAGCCGACATAGATATTTTCACCGTCATCTAGCTCAACTTTTCCTGAGCCTTGAATCTCTAAAAAAAAGATATCAAGCTTAGAATCGCCATAGCAGATCGCATCTGCATCTATTTTGTCAACCTCTTCTCTAGCATAGTAAGGAACTAACTTATTCCCATCTAATCGACCTCTTAATCTATACTTTTTTAACTCTTCATAGATGCTAGATAATTCAACACTTATAAGGTCTTTTGGTTCTTCATATATAGGATAAATAAATGGTTCTTTTTTTGTAAGAGAGCCTCTTAGCGTAGGTTCATAGTAACCAGTTAGTAGTCCTTTATCTTCGCTATTTTCTGGCACAATCATGTAAACATTAAACTCTGACTCAAAAAAACTCTTTGCATCTTCTGTTTGTGTTGCCTTTTGGCACAAAAAACCATAAATATCTTGTGTTTTTTTACTCTTGCAGTTATTTATAAAGCTATTTAATGCTTCTTGATGGTCTTCGCTATCCCAGCGCAATAGTTCATTAAAACTAGACTCGCTTAAGTAGGTGTTTGGTAGCTCTTTAATCTTAATCTGTGGTTTTTTAGAACATCCAAAAAAAAATAGGGAGAAGCTTAGTAATAAAATAGTCATTTGTCTCATAGGGCAATTATACATATATTAAATTAAAAACGATATAATTGCAAAAAATTTATTTGTTAGGATATTAGAAATTATGCAAGATTTGAGCTATTATGAGATACTTGAAGTAAGTAAAGATGCTGATAAAACTACTATAAAAAAGGCCTATAGAAGACTCGCCAAAGAGTTTCATCCTGATAAAAATGCAGGCGATAAAGAAGCTGAACACAAGTTTAAAATATGTAATGAAGCATATCAGTGTTTAAGTGATGATAAACAAAGAAGTGTCTATGACCGTTATGGCAAAGAGGGACTTCAAGGTATGGGTAGCAGAGGTCAATCATCTGGTGGTTTTGATGATTTGGGCTCAATGTTTGAAGAGATGTTTAGTGGTTTTTCAGGTGGGCGAAGTCGCCGTCAAAATCCAGCGGATATGGATAAATATCCACTAGATATGAATGTAGATATGCACATCTCTTTTGATGAGGCTATCTTTGGATGCGAAAAAGAGATAGAGTTTACTTACAAAAAAGCGTGTAAACCTTGTAAGGGAACTGGTGCAAAAGATGCCAAACTCTCAACATGTGCTCAGTGTAGAGGTCAAGGTCAAGTCTATATGAAACAAGGTTTTATGACTTTTTCCCAAACTTGTCCAGTTTGTCAAGGAAGTGGAAGTTCTGCAACTGAAGCTTGTGGTAGCTGTAAGGGCAAAGGCTATGAAGAGGTTCAAGAGAGTGTTAGCATCAAAATACCAAAAGGTATAGACGAGGGCAATCGTTTAAGAGTCTCTGGCAAAGGAAATATCAGTAAAAAAGGTGTTCGTGGTGACCTCTATGTTACTTTTGGAGTAAAAGCAGATAAGCACTTTCAAAGAGATGGCAATGATGTATATATCGCTATCCCTGTATTTTTCACTCAAGCAGTAGCGGGAGAGACTCTAACTATACCTTCACTTAGAGGTGAGCTAGAGCTAAAGCTAGATATTGGCACAAAAGATAAGCAGCACTTTACTTTTAAAGGTGAGGGTATTGATGATGTTCATGGTCACGGAAGAGGAAACTTGATAGCTCAAGTAAATATCTCGTATCCTAAAAAACTGAGTGATGAGCAAAAAGAGCTACTTAAAAAGCTTCAAGACTCTTTTGGCATCGAGTCTAAACCACATGAGGGCGTGCTAGATTCTGCTATAGAGAAGATGAAAAGCTGGTTTAAGTAATCTTATGAGCAGAGAACTCTTAAAAAACAAGCTAACAACTCTAGCACTCTCCATGTTTAGAAAAGATTTCTTTGGCATCTATCATGGTTCAATCTCTGCAAAAACAGAGACAAATAGATTTATTATAAACACAAAAGATGCGATTTTTGATGCTTTAAATAATGACTCTTTAATAGAACTTTATTTTAAAAAAGATTATAGATGGAACCAAGCAAGCATTGATTCTAAGATACACTTTAGCATCTACTCACAAATCTCAGATGCAAAGTTTGTCTCTTTTACGATGCCACCATTTACAACTGCTTACTCACTTGAACACAGTAGTATAGTTCCAAAAGATTATTTTGGATTTAAGGAGTTAGGTTCCGTTGAGATAGTAGATCCAAAACAGTTTGAAGATTGGTATGAGAGGGCACAGAGTGAGATCGCATACTACTTTCAAACAAAAAAAACAAATATGATGGTTATAAGAGGTTATGGGGTTTACTCATTTAATAGAGACATTCATGAGATGGCAAAAAAACTAGCCATCTTAGAGAGAAGTTGCAGACTACTTATGCTAGATGGCTCACAAAAAGATTTTAACTTCGACTAAATAGTTTGATTTTTTATATAATTAAACCCTCTGGCTAATCTATAAATTAGATTCCCCATCAAGCACTAAATGACGGAGTGGTGTCATCTTGAATGAAAAACCGTCATCCTGAACTTGATTCAGGATCTACCTTAATAATTGTTCAGAGCACTCAACGTTTTAAGCCTCTCTCTTCTTATAAAACTCAGATTTAAACTCACTATATCTATCTTCTAAAATTGCTTCTCTTGCCTCTCTCATAAGGTTTAGATAGTAGTGAAGATTGTGCAGAGTTGCTAATCTAAAATATGTTATCTCGCGCGCACGAAAGAGATGGTTTAAGTAGGCTCTTGAGTATCTTTGACAAGTAAGACATTTACACTCAGGATCGATTGGTGCAACATCTTCTTTAAAACTTGCACCTTTGATATTTAACTTTCCAAATGAGGTAAAGAGAGTCCCATTTCTCGCATTTCTTGTAGGCATTACACAGTCAAACATATCTATGCCTCTCTCTATGTTTTCTATCAAATCCTCTGGCGTTCCAACGCCCATCAGATAGCGTGGTTTCTCTTTTGGCATAAACTGTGTTGTATGTTCAACTGTGTCATACATCTCGTTATTTAGCTCGCCAACAGAGAGTCCTCCAATGGCAAAACCATCAAAGTCTAGCCCGCATAACTCTTTAGCACTCTTTTCTCTAAAAGCTTTGTCCGTTCCACCTTGGATAATGGCAAATATATTTTGCTCCACTCCGATGCCATTTTTTTGCTTTTGTCTAAAATACTCGATGCTCTCTCTTGCCCACTCAGTAGTTCTCTCGATGCTTAGTTTGATGCGCTCTTGTGAAGCAGGAAGTGCAACTAAATCATCTAAAACCATCATGATGTCAGAGCCGAGATTGTTTTGGATATCTATAACTTTCTTTGGAGTAAAGAAGTGTTTTGAGCCATCTATATGAGAGCGAAACTCTATGCCATTAGCCATTGGTTTTGAGATATCACTAAGTGAGAAAGCTTGAAATCCACCACTATCAGTTAAAAAACTCTTAGGAAATGTAGTAAAACCATGAAGTTTTCCCATCTTTGAAACTGTCTCATCGCCTGGGCGAAGGTACATATGATAAGTGTTTGCTAAAATTATCTCAGCCCCTAGTGTGTCAAGAACATCCTCCATATCGAGAGCCTTGATACTTCCAAGTGTTCCAACTGGCATAAATACTGGTGTTTTTATGGTTGAGTGAGCTGTTTTTATAGTACAAGCACGGGCATTTTTTGAAGTAGCATCTATTTTAAAATCCATGAGTTTTTCTGTCCTAAAGTGTTTAAATTTTTGACATTATATCATTTTTGAAGTTGAGCTATTTAGGTGAAGTTTTATCTCGGTTTCTTGCTCGTTTGAGCTTAGTTCTATTTCAAGGTTGTACCTCTGTGAGACTCTTTTTACTATGTCTAAACCTATCCCAAAACCGCCCTCATGCTTATTTTGTCTGTAGTATCTCTGAAATACCTTCTCTTGAGAGGCTTTGTTTATAGTTTTTCCACTATTTGTTATGCTAAAGATTTCATTGTTTAAAACTATTTTGATATAACCACTCTTTTTATTGTACTTGATGGCGTTTGAGAGTAGGTTACTAAAGAGCCTTTGCACACTTGATTCGTCCATGGAGATATATATATCTTCTAACTCTTTTATTATAGTTATGGACTTCTTAAGTGCTAAGTCTTCATAGAGAGCAAGTTCGCCAAGTAGGGCTTCTTTTAGGTTTATGCTCTTTATCTCTTTGCTATTATCTTCTAAAAGCAAGTAAGTTAAATCCGCATAGATTTTTTGGACTCTTTTTGAACTTATCTCTACTCTTTGGAGAATCTTCTCATCAATATTTTGTTTTTTAAGTCTCTCCACACTCATAAGAATCGCAGTTATGGGAGTGTTTAACTCATGTGTTGAGTCTTTTATAAACTTGTCTAGTTTAACTCTCTCGTTTTGAATGGGTTTTAAAAACATTTTTGATAAAAAGTATCCAACTACAACTATGATAAAGATAGAAGAAAAAGAGATTAAAAGAATGTTCTTTATAAGATTTAAGCGCTCATCATCTTTTTTTATACTCTTTAAGATGAGATACCTCACCCCGTGATGCATCTGTGGGCTTAAATCTACGAGGTATTCAAACTCTCCGCTTTTGTGAAAACCCTCTTTAAAGAGAATACCTTTTAGCTTTTTTCCTTTTATGACATTTTTATTTTCATCATAAAGTGTAACCTCAAAACCCTTAACTTCATTAACTATAAGAGGTTCATTATTCATATAAGAGGTTATGATTTTAGATGATATTTTAGATGAGAGTGAGTGCATCTTCTCTTTGTTTAGTGCCTCGATGCTCTTTGACTCATAATCATAAAAGCTTATAGCCATGAAAAATATAAGCAAAACTGAAGAGCCTAGATAGAGCCCTAAAAAGCCATAATGTGACTTTTTCTCACTAGCAGTTAACTCTATAACCGACTCCTTTTATAGTAGTAATAAACTCCTTGCCTAAGGCTACTCTTATGTTTTTAATATAGGTTCTAATGGTCGCTTCACTAGGTACTTGAGACTCTAGCCAGATGTTTGCTATAAGCTCGTGATGGCTCACTACTCTGTCTTTGTGATTTAGAAGATACTCTACTATTTGAAACTCTTTGTTGGATATTTTTACTCTTTTATCACAATCAACTAACTCAAAGTTGAGTCTATCGAGATATCTTCTGTCATCTATGATGATTTTTGTGTTTTGAAGAGATTTTAAGAGGTAGTTTATTCTTGAGTCAAGCTCTAAAAGTTCAAAGGGTTTTTTGAGATAGTCATCACAACCCAAATCAAAACCTCTCTTTAAATCTTTTGCACTCTCTAGTGAGGTTATAAAGATAGTAGGAGTTGTAATGTTCTGCTCTTTAAGTAGTTTTAAAAGCTCAAAGCCATCAAGAGATGGAACATTTACATCAAAAAGAAAGAGGTCGTAGGAGTTACTTTGTATCTTATCATAAGCATCTTCGCCATCATAAGACAAATCTACCAAAAAACCTTGCTCACTTAGATGCTCGTGTAAAATCTCACTAAGGATGATATCATCTTCTAAAAGTAGTATTTTCATTTAGCAATTGTACTATCTTTTCTTAGAGAATAAAGGATAGGGATGAGAAAAAGCGTTAAAAACGCCGAAGTTACTATCCCTCCTAACATCGGTGCGGCAATCCTCTGCATCACTTCACTTCCAACTCCATCTATATACATAATGGGGATAAGTCCGCCAAGTATGGAGAAAACTGTCATAAGTTTTGGACGAAGCCTAAGAGCTGAACCTCTAATGATGGCATCTTTAAAGCTCGAACTCTTTTCATTTACTGCTTCTTGCAGATAGATAATCATAACAATAGCAGTCTCCGCGGCAATTCCTAAAAGGGCTAAAAATCCAACCACTAAAGCTACAGAGAGATTAAATCCTAGATAGTCAATATATAGCAGTCCTCCAAGAATCGCAAAAGGAAGAGTAAAAAAGACTATCAAAGAGTTTGTCAAATCTCTTAGAGCGAAATAAATAAGAACAAAGATGGCAAGCACAACTATGGGAATTATAAGCGTTAGCCTCTCTTTTGCTGATTCTAAATACTCACTCTCTCCTGCAAACTCATAGTAGTAAGAAGAAGGAAACTCCATATCTTTGATAATCTCTTTTGCAGCGTTTTTATACTCTTCTGAGCTTACTCCACTCTTTGGAGTGATATAGATAAATGAGACCTTCATGCCTTTTTCACTCTTTATAACACTAGCACCCTCACTAAACTCTATATCTGCAAAGATATTTAGAGGCAAAAATCCAAGTTTTGTCTTTACCTTTAACTCTCTTATACTCTCAATACTATCTCTCTGCTGGGCATCTATCCTCATAGAAACAGAGTGTCTCTTTAGCCCATCAACAAAGGTGCCAACTCCAATCCCTCCAACTCCAAAAGAGAGAGTATCTAAAATCTCTTTTTTACTAAGACCATAACGAGAGAGGGCATCTTGCTTTATATCTATGTTTAAAAAGTATCCGCTGTTTGACTTATCTGCGGAGATATTTTGAGTGAGATCTAAGGCTTTTAGTTTCTGCTCTATCTTAGATGCAAGCTCTTCTAAGACTCCATTATCATCTCCGTAGAGCTTGATGCCAAGAGGTGTTCTGATTCCTGTTAAAAGCATATCAATCCTACCTCTTATAGGGTAAGTCCATGAGTTTATAAGTCCTTTTATCTGAAGTGCTTTGTCCATGTCACTCATAAGTCTCTCATAAGTCATGCCCTCTCTCCAAAGAGATTTATCCTTAAATGTGATGATTGTCTCTATCATAGCGAGTGGGGCAGGGTCAGTTGAGCTATCAGCTCGCCCAGCTTTTGCAAAAACAGTATCTACTTCTGGAAAACTCTTGATGATTTTACTTGTCTCATGTGTTAGATCTTTTGCAAGTTCTACGCTGATGCCATAAGGAGTAACGGGCATATACATAAAATCCTGCTCATTAAGTACTGGCATAAACTCCCACTTTTGAGCATAGTAGAGTGGGAAAATATAGACCACTCCAACAACACTAAGAGCCAAAATAATGTACTTAAATCTTAGTGCTAACTTTAACAAAGGCATATAGATGGAGATGAAAAACCTATTTATCGGGTTGTGGTGTTCATCTTTTATCTCTCCTTTAATGAAAAAGAGCATTAAAACTGGAACAAGTGTGATGGATAGAAATGCACCTACAAGCATCGCAAAAGTCTTAGTAAAAGCTAAAGGCGAGAAAAGTCTTGCTTCTTGACCTTCAAGTGCAAAGATTGGCAAAAATGAGACTACTATAAGCATAAGCGCAAAAAATATAGGTCGTCCAACCTGTTTTGAAGACTCTATGATTATCTCTTTTGTGCTTTTTGAGCCATCACTCTTACTTAGATGCTTGTGAGCATTCTCTATCATCACGATAGAAGCATCTACCATCGCACCAATGGCAATGGCGATACCTCCTAAACTCATAATATTTGAGCCAATGTTGAAAAAACTCATAAGTCCAAAGCTAAAAAGCACAGTTAGAGGAAGTACGATAATGACAATAAGAGCGCTTCTTGCATGAAACAAAAAGAGAGCAATGATGATGATAACAATGATGGACTCTTCTATAAGTGTTCGCTTTAGAGTATCGATGGCTCTATCTATGAGTTTGCTTCTATCATAAGCGGTCACAATCTCTACATCTTCACTTTGAAGCGTTGCTATTTTTGCTTTAATTTTTTGCAAGACTTCGTAGGTGTTTTCTTTATATCTAACTAGAACTATTCCGCCTACAACTTCGCCCTCACCATTAAAGTCAGCCACTCCACGACGAGGCTCTGGCATCTGTGAAAGCTCTGCAATATCTTTTAGTTTTAGTGGTAAAACACCATCAACTTTAAGCGTGATGTTTTCTAAGTCAGCCATGCTCTTTGCATATCCACGAGCTTGAATGATATTCTCATATCCATTTTCTAAAAGTACGCCACCGCCTATATCTTGGTTGTTGCTCTTTAGTGCATCTATAATCTCAGAGATGCCAATATTATGTTTTACCATCTTATCTTGATCAACTAAGAGCTGATAACTCTTCACAAAACCACCAACGGCTGCTACTTCACTAACTCCATCAACTGCTAAAAGACCATATTTTAAGTAATAATCTTGATAATCTCTAAGTTCTGAGAGATTTAGTTTATCAGACTTTAAAACATACTGATAAGCCCAACCAACTCCAGTAGCATCTGGACCCATACTAACCTTTGCATCACTTGGAAGATTTGGTATAAGAGATGAGAGTTGCTCTAGGATTCTACTTCTTGCATCGTAGATATCTGTGTTATCTTTAAAGATAATGTAGATAAGACCACTCTCAAAGCTACTCATAGCTCTTATGGTTTTGATATTTGGAAGCGACATAAGTGAGCTGATGAGCGGATATGAGACTTGCTCTTCTATGATTTTTGGAGATTGTCCCTTGTATGAGACTTGCAAAATCACTTGCGGAGGAGACAGGTCTGGAAGAGCATCAAGAGATAGATTTTTGATGCTTATAAGACTTAGGGTAGTTAGTAAAACCGATATAAGAAGAACTAAAAAGATATTTTTAGAACTAAAATCTATGACTTTTTCAACCATCTGTTACCACTCCTCACTCATATAGTATCCGTTTGTCTGCGCATCACTATCTAGTAAAAATAGAGCGTTTACAACAACTTCAGTGTTTTCATTAACTCCGCTAAATATCTCATAATATCCGCCCATATACTTAGCATCTACCTCTTGTGGCTCATACTCTGTTTTGGATACTTTTGTAAAGACATATAGTTTGCCATCTCTTTTTATAATTGCCTCTTTTGGAAGTGTTAGAGCCTCTTTTATATCTTTAGATATGTGCACTTTTGCAAACATATCGGGAAATATCTTTGCATCTTTGTTATCTAAATCAACTCTTACATCAAAGCTCAAATCTTCTTTGTTTATCTTTGGATAGATTTTGCTTACCTTTGCATCTATTGGCGCATTTAAGCCCTCGATATTTACACTCACACTCATACCCTCTTTAACAAAGGCCATGTCTTTTTGGTAAACCTTAGCGATTACCCACATCTTTGAGCTATCTACAATCTTAAAAAGAGAAGAACCAGCTTTAACAAAAGAGCCTTTATAGAGGTTTTTCTCTATAATTAAACCGCTAAATTTACTCTTAATTGAGATAGTGTCACCTTTAGAGCTTATGGCTTCACTATCAAGCTCATAGAGTCTTAGTTTTTGCAAAATAGTATCTTTGATTTTTTTAAAATCACGAGCTGAATTAAGCTCATTTTTTAAGGTAAATATCTCTTCTGAATAGATATCAAAGAGCTTATCACCCGCTTTAAAACTCCTGTAAAGCTCATCTGCATATAGTGTCTCTATAAAGCCATCAAATCTTAGACTTACTTCATAGATGCGACTCTCATCATAAGAAGTCGTAGCGTAGTAGCTGTTTGTCACTCTCTTGGTTTGAAATTTTGCTTTTGTAGTTTTTATGTTAAAAGCTTGCTCAAATGTTTTAGCATTTGAAGTAAAAACTAAAAAAAGTATTAAAATTATGCTCTTCATGATAGACTCTCTTTTGTGATGTAGTAAAGCTCAAGCTCGGCTTTCTTTATGTCAAGCTCATATCTTAGTTTTTGCACCTTTAACTCTAGAATCAAGTTTTGATTTTCTACTTTTTTCTCTAGTGTTATAGCGTTTGAGATATTTGAGTTTTCGTAAGTTTCTAACTCAGCGTAACGCTGTTTTAAATCCTCAAGGCTGTGGAGTCTTTTTTTGAGATACTCTACTCTTTTTTGACTCTTGTGAAAGAGACTAACTCTACTTTTGTGAAAATCACTCTGTATTTGCAGAGCCTCCGCGGCTCCTGCTTTTGCAACTCTTACCTTTGCATCTTCAGTTCCATATATAGGAAGTGCAAAAGAGGTAGAAAAGGAGAGATAGTCATCAAAATTTTGACGATTGTTATAGCTCATACTTAGAGTTACATTTGAGTACTTTTCTCTTTGCTCTAACTTGCTTTGAAGTTCAAATCGTTTTGTACGAAGCTCTAAGACTTTAGATGCAGGAGAGTTTTTTAAGCCATCATCTCTAAAATCATCATCAATTTTGGCACGACTAATATTTGTAAACTCTTGTGAAGAGAGGTATTTAAACTCATGCTTTAGCGAAGCTAACTCATCTTTGAGTTTAAAACTCTCATCTTCAAGCTCAAAGATTTTTCGGCTAAGCTCGACACTAGCTTTAAGGGAATCACTAAGGCTTACACTTCTCTCATAGTAGTTAAGAAGAACTTCTAGGTTCTCTCTCTTTTGTTCAACTATTTGCAAAATGTCTTTTTTTGCATATATCTCTTCAACCAAAAGAGCGATTTTTTTATATAGCACAACCCTCAAATCTTCTAGCTCATACTCTAAGATAAGAGTATCAACTCTAAGCATTGACTCTTTTAAACCTAACTTTCCAAAGGTCTCAAACTCTTGTGATATTGCGATGAATTGGTTTTGCATAGAGTCTATATCTCTTTTAAAGAAGTTGCTATTTAGTGGCATATCATTGATGCCAAGAGTGATGATAGGGTTTTTATAAACAGCCTCTGCATCTACAGAGTGCCTAGATGCTAAAACTTTTTCATACTTTGCCAAAATTTGAGGCGATTTCATGAGTGCATCTTCCATCATCTCATCAAATTCAAGTCCAAAACATAAAAGCGGTAGTAGTAAAAATTTTAGCATTTTCATCTTTATATCCTAGTGGTTATGGTGAGAGTGATCTGAAGCTTGACCTAAGTTCACACTCCCTCTCTCTTTATAATCAACACCCTTATCATCTTTGATAAAGATTTGATACTGCCATGTTCCGTTCATCGAGAAGTTGATGTTACACTCAAAGTTAGAACCTACTTTTTTACAGATGTCTTTTGACTCCATATATGGCATACCTGGCATCTCAGGCATAAAAAACTTGATGCGAACATCCTTTGCAACTACAACATCTCCACCATGTCCATCACGGTTTAATTCCACTATTATCTTGTTATCACCTTGGCTTAAAACCTTCTCACTTGAAAGCATGATATGTAAATCTTTTGTATCAACCATACTCATAAAACCAGCACCAAACGCCAAGCTTGAAATCACAAGCAAACCAATTAAACTCTTTTTCATTTTGTCTCCATTTTTCTTATTTTTAAGAGTATACATTTTTACGCGTGTAGTAATCGTGTAGTAAATTTGTTGCACTATCTTGGAATCGAGAACTCCCATTGCTTTACTCTCGTTCCCACCGCTCCGCGTGGGAATGCATATAAACACTACGAAAATCAACTATACACTCCAACGCAGAGCATGGGAGTGAGAAAAGAAAGATAGGGTTAAAACCAATAAAAAACGAGTAAAAGTTGGGATGCAACCCAACCCACTCATCTACTTAGGATGATGCTTAAACTAGATATTTGCATCTTTATTGTAAAGTTCCACTAAAATATAATAATTACACCATTAAGGAGAATATTGATGGCAACTGTCGGGATGGGTGATATAAAAAAAGGTGTTCGTTTAGTAGTGGGCGAAGTTCCTTGTAGAGTAGTAGAGTTTCAACACGTAAAACCTGGGAAGGGTGCGGCTTTTGTTCGCATGAAAGCAAAGAGTTTTTTAAATGGTAAGGTAGTTGATAAGACTGTTCACGCTGGAGATAAGTTTGAAGTTCCAATCATAGACTATAAAACTATGCAATATCTCTATGATGATGGTGAGATGTACCAGTTTATGGATAACGACACTTATGACCAACTAGGTCTCTCTTATGAGCAGTGCGATGATGCTGCAAAGTGGTTTAAAGATGGCATAAGTGTGGATATCATCTTTTATAAAGGTGATGCTATATCTGTTGCGGCTCCTGAAGTTATGGAACTTATCATCACTGAGACTCCTCCAAACTTCAAAGGTGACACTTCAAGTGGAAGTAAAAAGCCAGCAACTCTTGAAACTGGCGCAGTTGTTCAAGTCCCTTATCATGTACTAGAAGGTGATCTCATACGAGTAAACACAGTAGATGGCGAGTACTTAGAAAAAGTAAAATAAGCTTCTTTGCAGCTCTTGCTTTTGCTAAGAGTTGCATTACTTCACATTAAGATAAACCGACTATAATCACTCAAATAATACAAACTTTTTAAGGGCAATTATCTTGAGTGCAAAACCTTTCACACACCTACATCTTCATACAGAATACTCACTACTAGATGGTGCAAACAAACTAACAAACTTGGTCAAAAGAGTTAAAGAGCTTGGGATGACTTCTGTTGCTATGACCGATCATGGAAATATGTTTGGGGCGATTGACTTCTACCATCAGATGAAAAAGGCTGGAATTAAGCCCATCATTGGTATGGAGGGTTATATTCATAATGGTGAGACACTTGATGATAAGAGCACAAAACAGAGATTTCATATCTGCCTTTTTGCTAAAAATAAAAAGGGATATGAGAACCTAATGTATCTCTCCTCAAAAGCTTTTATAGATGGTTTTTACTACTTTCCACGCATCAACAAACATGAGCTTAGATCTCATAGCGAGGGTATCATCTGTACCTCTGCTTGTCTTCAAGGAGAAGTTAATTGGCATCTAAATCTAGCAAATGATAGAAATGTAAAAAATGGAGCACTAGGTTATGAGGGAGCTAAAGCAGTTGCTCTAGAGTACAAAGATATATTTGGAGATGACTTTTACTTAGAACTTATGCGTCACGGTATAGGCGACCAGCTCTACATAGATGACAGCATCTTAAAAATCTCACAAGAGACAGGCATAAAGATAATAGCCACAAATGATACCCACTACACATACCCCGGAGATGCACAGTATCATGAGGCTTTTATGTGCATCGGGATGAATAAACTCTATGATGATCCAAATCGGATGCGTCACTCGGTGCATGAGTTTTACCTAAAATCACCCCAGCAGATGGCAAGACTCTTTGCTGATATCCCAGAAGCGATAACTCATACGCAAGAGATAGTAGATAAGTGTGAAGATTACGAGCCAATAGTTAAGACTCCAACTCCGCCAAACTTTAAGTTTACTCCAGAGTATGCAAAAAACGATGGAGTTGAACTAAGCTCTGATGATAAAGATATCATGGATGCTGAGTATTTTATATACCGTTGTAAACTAGGGCTTGAGGAGAGACTAAAGATAGTCCCAGAAGAAAAACATGAAGAGTATAAGAAGAGACTAGAGTTTGAGATGGATATCATAAACTCTATGAAATTCCCTGGTTATATGCTCATAGTTTGGGACTTTGTGAAGTTTGCAAAAGAGCAGGGCATCGCAGTTGGCCCTGGACGAGGCTCAGCAGCTGGAAGTCTTGTGGCGTATTCACTAGATATTACAGATATAGACCCTATGAAGTATGACCTGCTCTTTGAGAGATTTTTAAATCCTGAGCGTATAAGTATGCCCGATATAGATATGGACTTTATGCAAGCTCGTCGTGGTGAAGTTATAGACTATGTAGTGCAAAAATATGGGCGCAATCAAGTAGCTCAAATCATAACCTTTGGTTCACTTCTAGCAAAGGGAGTGATTCGTGATGTGGCAAGAGTGCTAGATATGCCGCTCTCTCAAGCTGATAACATGGCAAAGCTTGTTCCAGATGAGCTTGGCATCACACTAAATGGTAGAGAGAAAAATGGAGAGTTCATAAAAGGGGCTTTTCAAAAAGAGCCTAAACTTCAAGAACTTATAGGCTCTGATGCAAATGCGGCAAGAGTTTGGGAGTTTGCTAAAAAACTTGAAGGTCTAAAGAGAAACTCTGGTATTCATGCGGCTGGTGTTGTTATCTCAAATGAAGAGCTTTGGTTTAAAACTCCCATCTATAAGCCATCAGGTGAGGATACTTTTGTAACGCAGTACTCACTAAACTACCTTGAAGATGTTGATCTCATTAAGTTTGACTTCCTTGGACTTAAGACTCTTGATGTGATTTACAATGCTATAAAACTTGTAAAACATAGATATGACAAAGATATAGATTGGCACAAGATAGATGAAAATGATCCTAAGGTTTATGATGTAATCCGCGGCGGAGATACTGTCGGGATGTTTCAGATAGAGTCAAGCGGTATGCAAGATCTAAACAGGAGACTAAAGCCAGATAGTTTTGAAGACCTTATTGCGGTTTTAGCACTTTATAGACCAGGACCTATGGAGTCTGGTATGCTTGATAGCTTTATAGAGAGAAAGCATGGACGAGAGGCTATAGAGTACACATTTGAGCCGATGCAAGCCATACTTGGCAACACTTATGGAGTCATCGTATATCAAGAACAGGTTATGCAGATAGTTCAGACTATTGGTGGATTTAGCCTTGGTTATTCTGACATCATCCGTCGTGCTATGGGTAAAAAGTCAGATATGTCAGCCTATAACGATGAGTTTGCATCTGGCGCACAAAAACAGGGTTACGACTACGCACAAGCTTCAAAACTTTTTGATTTGATTGAAAAATTTGCTGGATATGGATTTAACAAGTCTCACTCCGCGGCTTATGCCATGGTAACTTTTCAAACGGCATGGTTAAAGACCTACTATCCAAACGAATTTATGGCGGCCCTTCTCACATCTGACAAAGACAACATGGATAAAGTTGTTCGCTATATCGATGAGGTAAAGAGGATGCAAATAGAGCTCTCTCCTCCTGATATTTGTGACTCACTTTTAGAGTTTTCTGCCATCAGTAAAGATGATAGAGAAGTTATCTTGTTTGGTCTTGGTGCCATTAAAGGTGTTGGAAATGCCGCCATTGAGTCTATGTTAGAGGATAGAATGCAAAATGGAGACTATACAAGCCTAGAGGATTTTGTAAACAGAATTGAGCCGAGTAAGGTAAACAAAAGAGTTATAGAGTCCATCATAAAAGCTGGCGGTTTTGATAGATATGGTTACTCAAGAAAGGCGCTACTTGACCAGATAGAACTCATCGTAGATACTGCAAAAGATGCTTCTATGGCTAAGAAAAATGCTCATGGAAGCCTCTTTGGAGATGATGCGGAGATAACAAGTGTAAAACTTGCTTTAGCTAACTCTGATGAGTATAGTTTAAAAGAGATTTTGGAGTTTGAAAAAGAGATTTTAGGTTTTTATGTCTCAGGGCATCCTCTTGATGAGTTTAGAGAAAAGCTAGAGGAGTTAGACTACACTCTATCTTCTGAGATAAGTGGTATAAAAGATGGTTCTCATGCTATTTTTATAGGCAAGGTAGAAGAGATTGTAAAAAAGACCTCCAAAAAAGGTAATCAGTTTGCAATAGTATCTCTGATGGACTTTCATGGAAACATAGAGATAATGCTCTTTAGCGATAAACTAGAGCAGCTCCAAGCAATGGATCTAAGCGAGCCAATAGCTTTTAAAGCAAAAATAACTCACACAGATATGTTTACAAGAATGGGTGTGAGTAAAATCATGACGCTTAGAGATGCTAAAAAAGAGACAAAAAAGGTAAAAAAAGAGGTTCGCGAAGTCGTACTTGAACCTATAAACCTCTCAATAAGACTAGATGAGAGTACAACAATTTTAGAAGAGTTATACACGCTTATCAGACAAAATCCTGGAAATAGAGAGCTAAAAATCACCATAATCTCAAAGCTTCAAAATGTAGTAATAGACTCAGCCATAAGAGTAGATAGCAAAATCATAACTGCACTTGATGGAAATGCTGCTGTGGATATTTTGGTTTAGAAAAAATTTTATGACAAATGGAGAAATGATGGATAAAAAAGATTTTAATGAAGGTTTACTTGGATTTTTAGATGCATCTCCTACGCCTTTTCATGCTACACAAAACATGGCTGCTATGTTTCTTAATGCTGGATTTAAGGAGCTTGATGAGAGCTTGAAGTGGGATTTAAAAGAGGGTGGGAAGTACTTTGTTACACGAAATGACTCATCTGTTATCGCTTTTACTTACCCAAAGGGTGAGAAAAACTACACTATGCTTGGTGCTCATACTGACTCGCCAAACTTTAGATTAAAGCCAAATCCCGTTGTAAAAGCTCATGGAACTGTAAAGCTTATGGTTGAGCCTTATGGTGGGATACTTCTGAATCCTTGGTTTGATAGAGACCTTTCAATTGCAGGGCGCATCTCTTACCTTAATGCAAATGGCGAGATAAAAGATGCACTTATAGATGCAAAAAAGGCTCTAGCTGTCATTCCATCTCTTGCTATTCATCTCGATGAGTTTGCAAATAAAGATAGAACCATCAACAAGCAGACTCACACTTCGCCAGTACTTACTACTTCAGATGATTTTGAATATGATGAGTTTTTAAAATGGCAACTCTCAAATATTGGCATCGTTGATGTAAAAGAGATATTAGCTACTGAGCTTAGTCTATATGATGTTCAAAAAGCCTCTTTTGTAGGGCTAAATGATGACTTTATCTCTAGTGCTAGACTTGATAACCTTCTAAGTTGTTATGTTGGGATGCTTAGCATCTGCAGCATTGAAGATGATAGAGCTATGCTTTTTATTGCAAGTGACCATGAAGAGGTTGGAAGTGCATCTCTCTCTGGTGCGGCAGGCTCATTTTTAGAAGATACGCTAAGAAGAGTGTTCTGTGATTATGAGGAATTTTTACAGATGATAAGAGGCTCCATTATGATTTCTTGTGATAATGCACATGCTATCCATCCGAACTATCCAGATAAACATGACCAAAACCACGCTCCAAAGATAAACAAAGGCGTGGTTATAAAGGTAAATACAAACCAGAGATACGCTTCAAGCTCTACTAGCATCTCTAAGTTTAAAAGTGTAGCTTCAAGACTAAATGAGCCTACACAGTACTTTGTAGCAAGAAGTGATATGGGCTGTGGCTCAACTATAGGTCCCATAACTGCTACAAGATTAGGGCTTAACACTTTAGATATCGGGCTTCCAACTTATGCTATGCACTCCATAAGAGAGTTAGCTGGAAGTGATGATGCACTCTCACTTTATAAGATACTTTTAGAGTACAAATAAAGATGCCATCTAAAGATATGATAACTCCAGAGGAGTTAAATCTTTTAATAGAGCAGACTTATAAGGTTGAGGGCGAGTTTAATGAGCTAAAGGCATCTTATACGCATCTACAAAACACTATAGAGAGAGTCGTTGAGTTTTTACCAAACGCTATTTGGATTATAAATGATGACCATAGTGTTTTTTTACAAAACTCAAAAGCTAGGGAACTTTTGGAACTTCTAAGACTTATAAAGCTTAAAAGCGATGACTATGAAGTAGCGTTTAACTCAAGGTTTTATCTTATAAAGAGTTCAAGTTATAAAGATAAAACTATGATAAGTGCGACTGATATCACAGAGCAAAAAAGAAAAGAAAATCTAGCTACAATGGGGCAGATGGCTGCACACTTATCTCATGAGATACGAAATCCTATAGGCTCCATTTCACTTTTAAGCTCAACTCTAAAAAAAAGAGTGATGCCTGAAAATGTCCCCATAGTAGAAGAGATACAAAAATCAGTCTACCGCATAGATAGAATCATAAAAGCTACCTTGATGTTTTCTAAAGGTATAGAGATAAATAGAAGGAAATTTTTGTGGAGCGAACTAAAGGACTCTATAGATATGTCCATAGGCTATTATGGTTATTCAAAAGAGATTAATTTCATCTTCCCTCAAGTTGATTTTGAACTAAATGCAGATAAAGATCTACTAGAGATGCTCTTTTCAAACTTTGTGGCAAATGCCATAGATGCCATAGAAGCAGATGATAGTGATGAAGGAGTTGTAGAGATATCTTATGAGAGAGATGAGAATTATCATAAGTTTAGCATCTATGATAGTGGTGTTGAAGTAGAAAACAGGGCCGAACTCTTTGAAGCTTTTAAAAGCACAAAGTTAAAAGGGAATGGTTTGGGGCTAGTTCTAAGTAGAGAGATAGCTGAGGCTCATGGTGGAAGTGTTGAACTGATGGATAGAGATAAAAAGTTATTTGAGATAAGGCTAGCTCTGTAGTAGTGGAATAATTATTGCTTTTGTCGATCTATATAGTTAATACATTTGATTTTAGAGGTTTTAACACCATGTGTATAGAGCATAAAAATATAACTCCACTCTTAGAGTTTGTAAAGATTGATAGATTTTATGTTGTTTGTCATTTTAAATGCAAAGTGACTAACAAAACAGTAATCTCTACAGTTCCGTTTGAGCCTTATGATGGAAAGATTGAAATATCGTGGCAAGATATGCTGCTCCGTCCTATAGAATCATACAACAGGTACTACCATACTCCTATTACTATCTATAATTACGATTGCCAAGATACAATAGTCCTCAAAGCCTTTGAAAAAGTTTCAAAATTTTTTGAATGGGATGAGAGTTTTAACAGTTATGTTTATATAGAAAAAAAGGGTCTAAATTTTGAACAAAAAGCTAGTTGAAGTAGAGGGAACTACACTCCCTTTTTACACTTATGAAAAAGATGGTTTAGTATATTATGAGTTTGATGCTTCAGGATGCACTCCGCCTGAGCCTATGGTAAACACTATCAGAGGACTAAGTCTTTTAGAGTCAACTTCTCACAGACTTGTTGGCATCTACTTTCACGAACCATTTCCTCTATATGAGAGGATTCCAATAACTATTCTCCACGATGTATTAGAGCGTGAAGATGGAACTTTTGAGATAACTTTTTATAAAGAAAACTTAACTTAAAAATATTTTGAAGAGCTATTTTATAAGTGCTTTATAATTACTCTTATTAATCTGTCTTAAATCCACCACCGAGTGCTTTATGGAGTGTTACAAGTGCATTTAGCTTTGTTTCTAATGAGCTTATGATTTGCTGTTTTGTAGAGATGTATGATTTTTGTGCTTCTAAAAATGTTTCAAAATCATCCGCACCATATTTATATCTTTTATCAACGAGATTCATCTTTAGTAAATACTCCTCCAATAATGCTTCTGTGATTTTACCTTCTTCCTTAGCGTAATAAAGATTATTTAGAGCAACTTCTACTTCACTAAATGCTTGTAAAACAACTTTACGGTAACTTTGCAAAGCAGCTTTTGCTTTTGATTCTTCTATTAGAACTTTATTTTTTAGTCGTCCTCTATCAAATATATTATATTGTATTACAAGTCCTATGCCCAAAGAACTTGTGGGGCTTGAAAGATTTAAAAGATTATCACTCGCAAGTCCTCCTGAGGCGTTGAGTGAAAAACTAGGATAGCGTGTCGCATCTGCAACTTGTATAAGTGCTTTGTTTGAAGCTACAGCCGCTTTTTTTGATGCTATATCAGGACGACGCAATAAAAGCTCTGAGGCAAGTCCTACGCTGACTTCTGCAAGAGAGAGTTCATAAATATTTTCTAAGGGCATTTCATAACTATCTATGGGTTCTGCTATGAGTAAATCAAGAGCATATTTTGCATTTTGATATTTGTTTTTATAATTATTGACACTATTTTTTTGCAAAAGAATCACTGCTCTTTGAGAAATTATCTCTAAATCATCCAAAACTCCTAAAGAGCGTTTTCTTTCTAGTATCTTTAAAATATCTTTCATAATATTTAAGTGTTGTTTTGCTACAGATAATTTTTCTTTTGCAGATAAAACCATTATATAAGATTCCACTACACTAGATATAAGACTCAATCGCACCGCCTCATAATCATAAACACTCATATCTGTAAGGGCTTTTGAAGCACGAATGTTAGCACCCACTTTATCCCAAACATCTATCTCATAACTTATTCCGATAGAGGCTGAAGTACTTTGTGAATTAGTTTTTGAAGCACTATTCTTTTTTATTGTATTTGCAGAGGTGTTTGTATTAAAATCAACTGATGGCATATAGTCCGCACCTGCGGATGCTAAAGCTATCTTTGCTTGTTCTATTTTCTCATAAGATATCAATATATCAGGATTGTTTTTCAATGCTCTCTCTACTAATATATTAAGCTCATTTGAGCCAAAATTCTTCCACCATTTATCTGCTAAAACCTTACTCGATTCATTGGTCATTGAGTAACTTTTAGATATATTTATATCAAGATTTAAATCAGGTTCTATGGTAGAACATCCATTAAATATCAAAAGAATAGTTGTAAAAGTTGTTATTATTATTTTCATCTTTATTACTCCGACATAAGAGCTACGACTGGATCTAGATTTGCAGCTTTTTTAGCTGGTAAATATCCAAAAAGTAACCCTGTTAAAAAGGAAGAAGCAAAAGCAAATATCACAGGCATAAGTGAGTAGTGAACAGGCATTCCAAAACTTCCTACAATATAACTCACTCCAAGACCCAAAAATACTCCTATTGCACCACCAAGTGCTGAAACGACCAAAGCCTCAATCAAAAATTGTATCAAGATATCATTTTGACGCGCTCCAATTGCCACACGCACACCTATCTCTTTTGTACGCTCTGTAACACTTACAAGCATAATATTCATCACTCCAATCCCACCAACAAGCAAAGATATAGCGGCGATAGAGCCTAAAAGGATTGTAAGTGTGTTTTGAGTTTGTGCTGCATCTTGTATAAGTGAAGCCATATTTCTAACTTTAAAATCTTCTATTCCGTGACGCTGCAACAAAACCTCACGAATTGCCGCTTCACTCTCTTGTATTTTTTCTAAATCTTCTAATGCTACTGTTGCATTTCTTAAAATTCTTTCTCCTATGATATGCAAACTACCAGTAGAATATGGAACAAAAATAACATTATCTTGATCTTCTCCAAAAGCAGAAGCACCTTTTTCGCTCATCACACCAATCACTTGAAACATAATGTTGTTGATGATAATATACTCTCCCAAAGACTCTTCATCATTAAATAGAGCATCTTCAAGTGTTTTTCCAATCACCGCAACTTTTGCAATATTTTCATCATCTTCTTGTGTGAAAAAGACTCCCCTCTCAACACTCCAATCACGCACTATTATAAAATCAGCACCTGTAGCATTTAGCATAGTAAGTTGGTCATTATTTGCATGGCGAGCTGTAACGCTAGTTCTTGTTTCTGCAACTGCCGCAATTACATTGTCAATTTGAGCAAGTGGTGGCAAATCTTCTGGCACAAGAGTAGAAATATCAGAGCGTCCTCTTGTGTTTGGCATCCCAGGTCTGATGATAAGTAAATTTGTCCCCATAGCACTGATGCGATCCATCACGCTGTATTTTGCTCCATCACCAATAGCGAGCATTGCAATAACAGAAGCGACACCTATCATAATCCCTAGAAGTGTAAGGATAGTGCGAAAAAGATTCATACGCAAAGAGTGGTATGCTGCGATAGTTGATTCTAGCATCTCACTGATAAAGGAGGTTTTTGACTCGACTTTTTTTATCTCTATAACAGATGTTGGAATTGTTGGTTTCTCATTCCTTACAATCTTGCCATCTTTTATCTCAATAATCCTATGTGCATGTTTTGCAACTTCACTATCATGAGTAATGAGGACAATCGTATGCCCTTTTTTTGAGAGTTCATTTAAAAGTTCTATTACCTCTTCACCACTTTTACTATCAAGTGCACCTGTTGGCTCATCTGCAAAAAGAACTTGACCACCATTCATTAGTGCCCTGGCAATACAAACACGCTGTTGTTGTCCACCTGAAAGTTGTGAAGGGCGGTAATGTAGTCTATGTGCTATTCCTAGACTCGTAAGAAGTTTTTCTGCCCTTATGTCTCGTTCATCTTTGGATATTCCCGCATAAACTGCGGGTAAAGCAACATTTTCCATTGCATTTTGTGCGTGTATTAGATTATAGTTTTGAAACACAAATCCAAATGCTTCTCGTCTAAGTTTTGCTAATTGAGATTTATCAAACTCCTCAATATAGTTACCTGCAAAGGTGTATTTTCCTTCTGATGGCTTATCTAGGCATCCCATGATATTCATAAGAGTTGATTTTCCAGAACCAGAACTTCCTACAATAGCAACAAATTCTCCAGAATAAATATCAAGGTCAATACCATCTAAAACTCTAGATTCAAGAGTACTGTTTTTAAAAACCCTACCGATTCCTTGTAAAGAAATAATAGGGTCTTTTAGTGGATTGAATACCTTTGCATACACTATATTTTCCTAGATTGAGAGGTTTTTTTATTTTTATGTGTAGTTTTTTTCTGGATTATCACTTCTTGGTTTTCGTTTAGTCCACTTTTTATCTCTACTAAAACACGGTTTGAGATTCCTAATTCCACCTCTACTTCTTCAGGCTGGTTTTGGTCGTTTAAAACCTCTACTTTTGCATATTTTTTGTTTTTAGATGCAATGATACAGGTCAGTGGCACTAAAAGTGTGTCTCGTGAACTTTGCGCTATAAAAAATACTTGCGCAGTCATAGAAGTCATAAGTTCTTTTTCTGTATTTTCTATATCAAAAAGAGCGTTATACAACACGACATTGTTTGTCAAAGTTGGAGTTGGTTCTATCTTATCAAGTTTAGAGTACCATCTTTTATCTCGTCCGAGTGTTTTAAAATAGACTTCCATCTGAGGTCGAAGTCGCATCACATCTGATTCTGAAACTTCTGCTTTTAGTGTCATGATAGTTAAGTCTGCAATTTGTAAAATGGTTGGTGCTTGCTGGTTTGCATTAAGTGTTTGTCCCTGTTTGGCACTTAGGTTTACTACAGTACCATCCATTGGAGCGTAAATTCTTGTAAATTCAAGATTTGCTTCTTCTGCTCGAAGTGAAGATTCTATCTGCTCTACTTGTGCTTGAACCATTTTTACTTGTGCTTTAGCAGTTTTAAATTCTAACAAAGTATTTTGAAATTTTTCTAAACTTGTAGCATTATTTTTGTAGAGATTATCTTCTCTTTCATAAAAGATTTTAGCAAGTTCTAGTCGTGCTTCTTTTTCTTTTAAAGAGGCTTGTTGATATTTCAGTTGAGCGCGTTGTTGATCCACTTTTGCCATAAAAAGTGTCACATCTATTTCAGCTAAAAGTTGCCCTACAACAACTTTATCACCTATTTCAACATGAAGTTTTTTAAGTTGCCCCGATACTTGTGCACCAACATCAACATAATCTCTTGGCGCGAGTTTTCCAGTGGCTGTGACTATGTTTTCTATAGCACCACGAACAACGGTAACACTTTGGAACTCTTTGCCATTTTCATTTTTATCAAAAAACTCAAAATATCCCCAAACCCCAGCACTTATAAATGCAATTAAAACACCAAAAAGAAACCATTTTTTCATATTACCTTACTTTTTTCTCTTTTTTTTTCAGATAAAGCATCAACCCTGTTATACCAAAAAGCGGCATAGCTAGTGAAGCTAAAAACATAAGAAACTGACCCACAAAGCCAAAATATTCACCAGAATGTAGTGCCAACATACTTGCCATAAATTTACCACCTACAGTTTTATCATCATATCTCTCATGCTGTGTTATATTCATCGACGAAGCATCTATAGTTAAAGAGTTTCTTGCATATACATGTGAGGGATTTTTATCTACATAAGAAAATCTATATTCTTTTGTATTGTGTGGCATAAACATCATAAGATATTGATACTCTTTAATCTCGTGATGAAATTTTTCAAACACATTTTCTACTTCTTTTGGTTCAATAGACAACCTTTTTTGCTCACCTTTTTTGAAAGAGCGTTGAGGTTTCTCTACTCCAGTAAGGGTAAAAAGTGCACCTCTATACCATGTATAAGACCAATAAAGTCCAGTAAGAGAAACCGTGAGGTACAAAGGAATTATCCATATCCCAATAGCACTATGTAAAGAAGAAAGAAATCCTATCCCTTTTGCTTTTTTGTTTACTTTGAGAGAGTTTATAAAGCCTCTTTTCATTTTTGGCATATACATATATATACCACTAAGTAAAAGCACAATAAGTATAATTGTAGATGCACCAACTATTTGCTTACCTATTTCACCAAAAGTAAGACGTCTATGTAAATCTTCTATAAATTTAAAAAATTCTGCACCATTTACTTCAGGCAATATTTCTGCTGTATAGGGATTTATATAAAGACTATCCCCTTTTCTATTAGTTTTACTAGCAACTCGTATAGTATAGGAGCTATCTAATTCACCAGCAAGTGAGATTGATGTGATTTTGGCTCTTAGTTTTTGTACTTGAAATTTTTCTATAATCTCTCCAAGAGGTAGAAGTTTTTCTTGTGGTTTCACATAAAAACTATCAGAATTAAAAATACGCAACAACTCTTTTTCATACGACAATAATGCTCCACTAATAGCTACTATGATAAGTATAAGGGAAGCTACTAAACCTAAGTAAAGATGAAGTTTAAGGATTGTTTTTTTTAACATGTGATAGCTTTAACTGCATAACACGGCATACATATATAAAATAAATTTTTCAATATAGTTCCTTTTTAGTGCAAAATATTAACATCCGCACATTAATAGAATATTAATGATATGATAATGATTTTCAATAAAATTTAGAAGTGCGCTAGGATACGCACTTGTTTTAGATTCTTACATTTATACTAAGCCAAAATTCTCTTGCTTTTGCTTTAGTATTGTAGTCTTCTTGATAACTTGGCTCCCAGCTACCGCCATTATCTATAAACTGTGTTGTATAACTTGTAAAGTCTTTGTCTAAAAGATTGTTTATGCGGGCAGTTATAGTTACATTTTTATTTGCTTTGTAGCTTGCTCCTGCATTTAAAACACTATAGTCTTTATACCAAAAAGCATTACTTGCATTTCCACCTTTTGGAATTCCACCGTAACGCTTCTGCTCACCTGTAAGAATCAAGTAGGTTTTTATTTTTGGTGTAGGTTTATAGTCAATAGCTGCGTTGTACATATGTTTAGCACTTCCAGAGAGAGGTAAGCCTTCTTGCTGTCCATTTTTTTGTTCAGAATCTATATAAGTGTAGTTGGCTCGAAGTGCTATCTGAGAATTTATATTGTACTTTCCTGCCATTTCTATACCTTTTATAGTAGCTTTGTCAATATTTACCATCTGGCTAAAGTTTGTATATCCCAAAGATGCCCATTCGGATCCAATATTTGAACTTACATTTGGACCACTTTGAATCTTGTCTTTAAAGTCATTTTGAAAAAAAGTAATATTAAATGTATCTTGCCTTTGATTCTCATAATAAAATGCTATCTCGGTATTGACACTTTTTTCAGCTTTTAAATCAGGATTTCCGATAAATGGTGAAGTTCCTTGACCTCCAAAACCAACTATTCCATCAAAAAGGTCAGATGTTTTAGGTGTTTTATACCCAGTTCCTACTCCACCTTTTATAGTGAAGTCATCTAAAAAGCTATAAACACCGTAGATTCTTGGACTTGTGTTGCTACCAAAAACATCGTGTTTATCATATCTAGCTCCTGCTGTTAATGTAAAACTGTCAAACATAAACCAGTTTTCTTCTGCAAATAGTGCCCACTGTTTGTGGGGTTGTATTTTTCCACTACTGTAACTGGCTGTATTTGTCATACCAAAAACACCATCTTCCATCTCTGCATCTATGTATTGTAAGCCCAAAACAATCTTATGATTATCTAAACTAATATCGACTTTACCATCTACTGTGAGCTGTTTAGTTTCTAAGACACGATCAGGTCGAGGTAGAAACTGTCCAAGACTTGCCTTTTGAGCGTTACTTAAATCTGAAAATGAGTCAGCACCAAAAATAGAGTTGACTGCTACTCTCTCTGAAGCTGTTAACGGCAGTGTACGACCTAAGTTTTTTGTAGTTATTTGGTATACGCTTAATTTATTTTTTATAAAACCCCAATCACCCTCATGCGATAAAGACCATTGAGAACGCTCAAATTCTTGTTTTTCACTATAGCCTGCTCTAGGAAGTCGTTCTATACTATCTGAAGTACCAAGTTGAGATGCACTATTGTCGTATTCTTGATGTGATTTTTCTATATCAAAGATAATCTCATGTTTTTTGTGCGGTCTGTACGCTAAACTAGCCCCTACATTGTAGTTGTCATTTGCAACAGTTCTACCGCCACCGCCAAAACCAAGCTCACGAGGAACAATCTTTCCATTTGGATCTATAGCATCTTCATATTTAGGATTTGAAGCTTCTTTATCGTACTTACTAGCACGAAGGGAAAGACCTAGAGAGTCTTTTATAAGTGGTCCCATAACTGCGACATCTAAAGTTCTGTCATCACCATAATCATCATTACTCTGAATTGTTTGACTTACATTTACTGAAGCTATCCACTCATCGGATATCTTTTTAGTGATAATATTTACCACTCCACCAATAGCATCTGCACCATAAAGAGTCGCCATTGGGCCACGGATAATCTCCACACGCTCAATCATTTCTAAAGGTGGAATATGGTTTTGTTGGTTGCCTCCAAAACTATTTGGATATATGTCTCCTACATTATTTTGTCGTTTTCCATCTATAAGCAAAAGAGTGTAATCTCCACCCATACCACGAATACTGACACTTCCTTGACCTGTTTTATCACGCGATTCTCCAATGTCAACACCTTCTATTTCTCGTACAGCATCAAGAAGAGTTGTATAAGAACGAGTTTTCAACTCCTCTTGACTTACAACTGAGATGCTAGCTGGAGCGTCCACTATCTTTTGCTCATAACCTGCAGCACTTATTACTTTTATCGCATTTAGTTCTATCTCATCTGCATTTAGTGTTAGTCCAAGTGCCATTCCAACAGCGATGCTTAGCGCTATTTTTTTATGTTCAAACATTTTTTTCCTTTTTTTTGTATGTTTGGCTGGCTACTAACATGAGTATTATTTGTATTTGCTGGCTAGTTGGATGTTTATTTTGTCAGTATTAGTTTGTTATCTCGAGTGATTCTTAGAGTATAAACTTGCGTATCATGAACTATTTGTATGACTTTTGTCGCTATGAAAAGTTTTTTTGAATTTATAGTGATAGTTTCTTTCATATTTTACCTCCATTTTATTTAATAAGTTTATTAAGATTTTATATGAAACTGATAATTGGTATCGGATTATATGTTTTAACATCTTAACTTTTGCTTATTTTGATAATATGTATCAATACCCTAAAAAAATAAAATGATTTTTACGCCAGAGAAAAAATTTACACTCAGATAAACCTAGGCAATAAGAACATAATTATTTGTGATTTTTTCTACTTAGTTGTAGAATATATCTATACTTTATGAGAGAATCCCAATAACAATACTTCACGACGTTAAAGAGCGCGAAGATGGGAACTTTGAGATAACATTTTATAAAGAAAACGAATAATAACTTTTTAAGTTGAGCTGTGCGATAATAACTTACGTAATACTTAAAAAGGACTTCTATGTTTAACGACCTCTCTATTAGTAAAAAGATACATATTCCACTTATAATCTCTGTTATAATTGGTTTTGTTATCATACTAGTAAACTACTACTACTCCATGCAGGATATGAAAGATAATGTTTACAGCAGCCAAGAAAAAATGCTTCGTTCTTCATATAAAGAGGCTATAAAATCAAAAGAGAACATTGGCTTAACAAATGCTATAAATGTTGCTAAAAACTACGACGTTGTCCGCGCTTTAAAATATAAAGATAGAGAGATAGCTATAAAGGGGCTTGGCTTAATCTCAAAAGAGTTTAAAGACTATACTGAGTATCAAAATATCAAGATCCATATCCACGATGCAAAGATACACAGCTTTTTGAGAGCTTGGAGTCCAGATAAATTTGGAGATGATTTAAGCTCATTTAGAAAGACTATTGTAGATGTAAAAAACAGTAAAAAACCTATAGTTGCTATAGAGTTAGGTAGAGCAGGGCTCATACTTAGGGGACTTGCACCTATAGTTGAAGACAATACTTACTTAGGCTCAGTTGAGTTTATGCAAGGGCTGAATTCAATAGTTGCACATGCTAGAAAAAGTGAAGGCTTTGAGATGGTAATAGTTATGAAAAATGACTATCTCTCAACTGCAACTGCACTCAAAGATGCTCCAAAAACATCAAATTATACTTTAGCAATAAATGAAAAGGTTACAGATAAGGAGTTTTTTAAAAGTTTAAATAATTTAGACCTCTCTGCGATTCCTACATTTCAAATCGCAGATGATTACTTTGTAATTAGCGAACCTATCAAAGATTTTTCTGGAGACATTGTCGGATATGCTGTCATTGGAAATAAACTATCAAATGTAAATAGCGTTATAGATAAATCTGCAAGTTCTTTAATAAGACAAGTCTATATTATGGCTGTTGTATTTTTAGTTATTTTAATATTTTTGATGATGATAATTAAAGTTGCAGTAGTAAATCCTATAGTAAATCTAGATAAAGTTGCTCAAGAGTTAGCACAAGGTGATGCCGATTTATCAAAGAGGCTCCCTGTAATATCTCATGATGAGCTAGGAGATGCGAGTAAGAGTTTTAATGAGTTTTTAAATAAGGTTGAAAAGCTCTCTATGGATGCTAAAAATGAGACTCAACGTGCCATAGAATCTGAAAAAGCTGTTAAAGATAGCATGGATAAAAACAGACTAAACTTAGCTCTCTCAGAAGAGATGATTAAAGGTGCAATTAGCAATGCTCATAACTTAAGCCAGAGTATGCAAGAAAATGTTCAAAATGTAGAAAATGTAAATAAATTAAACAGAGACACAGAAGATGTAATCTCTAAGGTTACACTCTCAACTGATGAAGTAATTAGCACTATTTCAAACATTACTCAGATGATAAGCGAGTCAAGACTCTCATCTGAGCAGTTAAACTCAAATGTTGAGGAGATATATAATGTAATCACTCTCATAAAAGATATCTCAGATCAGACAAACCTTTTAGCACTAAATGCTGCTATAGAAGCAGCACGTGCAGGGGAGCACGGAAGAGGTTTTGCTGTAGTTGCTGATGAAGTTCGTAAACTTGCCGAGAGAACACAAAAAGCTACAAGTGAAGTTGAAGCTAACATTAGTGTGCTGAAGCAAAACTCTACAAGTATGGCTGAAAATAGCGAACTTATAGAGGGGCATGCTCAGTCATCTCAAGAGAAACTTGATCTGTTTAAAGATACGTTAGCTCAACTTATAATGAACTCCGAACAGATTACAAAAGATAACACAAGTATAGGTCATGAGCTCTTTGTTAACATGGCAAAACTGGATCATATGGTTTTGAAAAATAATACTTACTCAGCGGCTTTTGAAGGAAAAGCAAATGTTTATGAAGGTGACCACACTACTTGTAGACTTGGTAAGTGGTACCAAAAAGAGGGTAAAGAGAGTTTTGGTGCTAAGCCTAGCTTTGCATCTCTACTAAATCCTCATGCGCAGATGCATAAAAATATTTCTCATATCACTCAGATGATAAAAGATGCAAATATAGATCCAGAAGAGCTTGTAAAGTGCTTTAAAGAAAATGAACATATATCACAAGAGATGTTTAATATACTAGATGAAATAGTTTCGTAAAGATAGATGCTAGTACAGAGCAGACAGGGCGATTAAAAAACATAGAGGATCTTTATAAAGAATGTTAAAAAGTTTATTTTTTTTCGTAGTAATAATGTACTTCACTGCTTGTAGTGTTGAGCCTTTAAAGCCTGTTACTGTAGATGCCACAGCTCCTAGAGTTGACTATTTAGATGATGTAAAACCTATACTAGATAGAAGATGCGTAGTTTGTCACTCATGTTACAACTCTCCATGCCAGCTAAAACTTAGCTCTTTTGAAGGACTTGATAGAGGTGCTTCAAAAGACAAGGTTTACTTAGCTGAGAGACTTAGTGCACAAGATCCATCAAGACTCTTTATGGATGCAGATAGTACTAAAGAATGGAGAGAGAAGGGTTTTACAAGTGTCAGCGATAGTGATTCAGAAGATGGAACGAACAACTCATTGATGTTACTTTTATTAGAGCATAAGATGCAAAATGTAAAGAGCGTTGGGGATTATTATAGCGAGAGTGATGATCTGACTTGTGCAAAAGATAGAGATGAATTAGCATCTTTTTTAGATAAAAATCCACAAAGTGGTATGCCTTTTGGATTTCCTCCACTAAGTGAGAGTGAGTTTGAAACTATAAAAACATGGTTAGCTCAAGGTGCTCAAAGTCCAAGTAAGGCTCAAATGGAGTCTATAAAATCAGCTTCAAAGATTGCACAAAAGCAGATAAATGAGTTTGAAGAGTTTTTAAATAAAGAAGATGCAAAGCATATAATGAGTGCTAGATATATTTATGAGCATCTATTTTTAGCGCACATTGCATTTGAGGGAGCTAGCGGAGAATTTTTTGAGTTGGTTCGCTCAAAAACACCATCACCAGAAGCTATAGATATCATAGCTACCATTCGTCCTTATGATGATCCAGAAGTAGATAAATTTTACTATAGATTTAGAAAGATACACTCTACTATAGTTCATAAAACCCATATAGTTTATGATATGAGTTATAAAAAGCTTCAAAGATATAGAGAGTTATTTATAGAGCCAGAGTGGAATGAAACACCTTTTGTAGTTGGATATAAACAACTCTATAACACAGACCCATTTAGAGTTTTTGAGCAGATTCCAGCATCTTCACGGTATGAGTTTTTACTAGATGATTCTGAGTATGTTATTAGAACTTTTATAAGAGGTCCAGTTTGTAAAGGTCAAATAGCTCTAAATGTTATACATGATAATTTTTGGGTGATGTTTATGGCACCAGAGTATGATCTATCCCTTAAAAACAGAGACTACTTTAAGAACCACTATGAAAACCTTAGAATGCCAATAGAAGATGGAAGTACAGTAGGACTACTAAGTACCTTTAGCGACAAACACATAGATGCAGCAATTCTTTACGATAGAGATAGACAAAATTTTTATGATGAAACTTATGAAAATGGACTTGATATTTCGAGTATATGGAGAGGCAGAGATGCAAGCTCTGCTCCTTTTTTAAGTGTATATAGACACTTTGATAGTGCATCTGTTCATAAAGGGGCATTGGGTGGACTTCCTAGGACTGCATGGGTTATAGACTATCCTCTATTTGAGAGAATCTACTACGCCTTGGTTGCAGGTTTTGATATCTATGGAAATGTCGGACATCAGGTCACTACTCGCCGCTACATGAGCCAACTAAGAGTTGAGGGAGAGACTAACTTTTTAAATCTTCTACCTAAAGAAGAGAGACAAGAAATTTTTGCTTCGTGGTATTTAAATGCAAAAGATAAGGAAACTGCGTTTTTTTCAAAAAATGAGACAGCTATCGAGTACAAAAAAATTGACTCTAAAAGAGAGTTATTAGAGAGAGTAGTAGATGGGCATCTCTTAAAGTCATGTGGTATAAAATTTGATACACTAAACTATTTCTATGCAGATGAGCGAGTCCCAACTCTTCCAAAAGAGTATAAGACAAAAGAAGACTACAATAGAGCTTTTAAGTCTCTAGTTAGGGAGGGCTTGGCCCTTATAAAAGTAGAAAATGGATATAGCTTTAATCTTGCATATATTAGGATAAAAAATATACCAAATATGGAAGATATTATAGCTTCAGCTGTAGTAAATAGGTGGCATGATAACGTCTCTTTTATGTTTAAAGAAGATAAAAGGCTTGACCCTTCTAGGGATGAGTTTGATTTTGTTGAGGGTTTTGTAAGCTCATATCCAAATATCTTTTTTGTAGTTGATTATAAAGATTTACCAGATTTTTTTGATATGTTACATAACTATGATGGCTCTATGGAGTATAAATATAAGTTTGCTAAGTTCGCTGTATTTAGAGGAGATGATAACTTTTGGAGAACTTACGACTGGTTCCAAGATAAGTTTTTAGAGTCAAATCCTAAAGAAGCAGGACTTTTTGACTTAAATAGATATTATCATAGAGCCTTTTAAAATTACTGCATTAATTTATTTAACGCTTTATTAGCTTAATTTGAATAGAATAGCCTTTTATAAAAAAAGGCTATTAATGAAACAAGTTTTATCCATCTTAAACTCCATGAAAACCATGGCTATACTGATGTCAATCTTTGCATTTGCCATAGGCTATGCAACATTTGTAGAAAATGACTACGGAACTATTACAGCTAAGGCTGATATTTACAATTCAAAATGGTTTGAAATTCTTATGCTTTTACTCACCATAAATCTTATTTTAAATATCTATAAATACAAAATGTTTACAATCAAAAAAGCTCCTATTTTTATCTTTCATACTGCTTTTATTATTATAATCATAGGTGCTGCAATTACTCGTTATGTTGGCTATGAGGGCACTATGCATATTCGTGAGGGTCAGAGTGCATCAACTATGATAAGCTCAGATACTTACTTCACGCTTGAAGCAAAAGTTGCTGATAAAAAAGAGACTACAGAGCAATCTTTATATCTCTCTAAAAAGAGTAAAAATAGCCTTGACGCATCTCTAAGCATTGATGGTAAAGGAGTTCATGCAGAACTAGTAGAATATATACCAGATGCTATTGAAGCTACTGTTGCATCTCCTGATGGCATCGCTATGGTAAATATTATGGTGACTGGTTCTGGAAAAGGTGAGCCTATAACTCTTAGTTATGGCGAACATTATGAGAGCGATAACTTTGTAATAGACTTTGACTCAAAAAAGAGCTTCGATAAGTTAACTCTGTCTTTATTTGTTGAGGGTGAAGAACTTTTTATAAAGCATAACACGCCTCTTAGTTTTTTGAAGATGGATGATAGCTCAGAAGGTACGCTTGAGATAAATGAGAAGCAACCTTTTGCTAAAAGAACTCTCTACTCCTTAGCTGGCGGTGGTTTTGTACTTCGTGATTTTTATCCAAAAGCTGCTAAAAAAATAATCTCAAATCCAAACGCTTCTCCACAAAGTCCTGGCTATGATGCTTTAGTATTTAACGTTAGTGTAAATGATGTAAGTAAAAAAGTTATGATTTATGGACAAGCTGGAAGAATGGCAAAAGAGTATCATAACGAGATAAACGGTGTAGATGTACATCTCTCTTATGGCTCAAAAAGGATAACGATTCCTTTTGAAATTAAGCTTTTAAAGTTTGAACTAGATAGATATCCAGGTTCTATGAGTCCTGCATCTTATGCTAGTGAAGTAATGCTTATAGATAAAGAGCAAAACCTAGAGATGCCATATAGAATCTTTATGAACAATATTTTAGAGCACCGCGGATATAGATTTTTCCAATCATCTTATGATCAAGATGAGAAAGGTACTGTTCTCTCAGTGAACAATGACCCGGGAACTCTTCCATCATATATCGGATATTTTCTTTTAAGTTTAGGTATGTTGTGGTCACTATTTTCGCAAAAAAATAGATTTTCTCAACTCGCTTCAAGAGCTAAGAAAGCTGCTGATGAGAAGGCTTTAGGTTCACTCTTAGTTATTGGACTTTTGTTTAGTTTTACTCCATCTTTTGCACAGGAGCTAGACCCTACATTAAAGACGATTATCTCTTTTGATAAAGCTCATGCAAAAAAATTCTCAGAGCTTGTTATCCAAGATAGTGGCGGAAGAATGAAGCCTATGGATACACTAACTACGGAGATTTTAGCTAAGATTTATAGAGGCTCTTATATAAACATAGCTGGCAATAAGCTAGATGCAAATCAGATTATCCTCGCTATGATGATTAAGCCTGATCTATATCGTGATATCAAGATGATATATACAAAAAATGAAGAGATTAACAAGGCCCTTGGCACAGAGTTAAAAGCTTCACATGCTTCTTTCTCACAGTTTTTTAGCGACCCTGATAATATGAGAGGCTATAAACTAGCTGAATTAGTAGAAGTTGCAGTTAGAAAAGAACCAAAACATAGAGATAAGCTTGACAATGAAGTGTTAAAAGTTGATGAGAGAGTAAACATCGCTTATGCAGTTTATACTGGCTCACTACTAAGAATATGGCCAAAACCAAACGATAATAACAACAAGTGGCATCCAACTATTGAATCCCTTCAAACCTTTGCTGAGCAAGATGGGCAGAGAATAAGACTAATCGCAGTTGACTATTTTTCAGCTATAGATGAGGCTCTTCTTGGTTCAGATTGGACTAAAGCAAATGAGGCTTTAGAGAAGTTAAGAGAGTATCAAAAGTTTTATGGTAAAGATGTTTATTTAACGAAAAACAGCATAAAAGCGGAGATATTTTATAACAAAACAAATATATTTGAGACACTTTATCCTTACTACTTAGTGCTAGGCTTTGTTCTTTTGACACTTAGTTTTATAAAGATAATAAAACCAGCTTTTAAGATAGAGATATTTTCTAAAATAACCCTAGGTCTTTTAGTTCTTTTCTTCTTGTCACACACTTTTGGGCTTGGACTAAGATGGTATATCTCAGGACATGCTCCTTGGTCAAATGGTTATGAATCTATGATTTATATCAGTTGGGCTACAGCATTAGCTGGAATCTTCTTCTCAAGACGCTCATCTATGACAATGGCATCTACTTCTATCTTAGCAGGGCTTATCCTCTTTGTGGCTCATTTAAACTGGATGGATCCGCAAGTTACAAACTTAGTTCCAGTTTTAAATTCATATTGGCTGAGCATACATGTGGCGGTAATTACTGCTAGTTATGGCTTTTTAGGGCTTGGCGCACTTTTAGGTTTTATAGTTATTTTACTCTTTATTATCAAAACTAAAGGTAATGAAAAACATATATCACTATCTATAAAAGAGCTTAATGCCATAAATGAGATGGGCTTGATGATAGGGCTTGTGCTTTTAACTATAGGTAACTTTTTAGGCGGCGTTTGGGCAAATGAGTCTTGGGGAAGATACTGGGGTTGGGATCCAAAAGAGACTTGGGCACTGGTTACGATTTTGGTTTATGCAGTAGTTGTGCATCTAAGATTTATAAGAGCTATCTATAGCGAGTTTAACTTTGCGGTTATCTCACTCTTAGCTTATACTTCTGTTATCATGACTTACTTTGGGGTAAACTACTATCTTGCAGGACTCCACTCTTATGCAAAAGGTGATCCAGTTCCTATCCCGGATTTTGTTCCTATAACCTATGCAATTATCTTTATCTTAGTTGCATTGGCCTTTAGAAATAGAAAGGTAGTTTAAAGAGATGGAGTTTAAAGGTTTCTCTTGTGAAACTTTACCGTTTTTAGAGTCCATCCGCCAAAACAACAACAAAGAGTGGTTTGAGGCTCATCGAAGTGAATATGAAGAGTTCATACTAAATCCCTCAAGAGCTTTTGTTGATGAGTTTGGTGAGCATCTGATGGCACTTGAACCTACTATAAACTTCTCAGCGAAGATAAACAAGTCACTATTTAGAATCTATAGAGACACAAGACGAATGGGGGCTATAAAAGTACCTCTAAAGTCTAAAATCGGGCTTATCTTTTGGCAGGGAAATGGCTCAAGAATGCAAAACTCATCCTTTTACCTTCACTTCTCTCCTGAAGAACTTTTTGTAGCAGTTGGAGTGAGATGGTTTGAAAAACCAATGCTTGATGCTTACCGAGAATATATAAAGGATGATGCAAGAAGAGCTAGTTTAGCTAAGATTTTAGAGCTATTGGAATCAAGAGGCTATAAAACTATAGAAAAAGGATATAAACGCTATCCAAAAGGTTTTAATAAAGATATGAAAGATGCTGAGTTGTCCTTATATAAGGGAATGGCTACATATAAAATTTTAGAACCTACTCTAATTACAAATGGAGAAAAGTTTATAGATACTCTCTTTAAAATCTACGAAGATATGTTACCTTTACAACAATTTATGTATCAAGTTAGTCTAAAAGTATAATCCTCCATTTTTTATCTATTTTTTAAATTTTTGAAAAAGAGCTTATCTCTTGTTATTTAAGATAGTAACTCAGCTTTCCAGCTTTTCATTACTGATGGTATATTTGCTATCCAATCTCTTGAATTTGCTACACTATTTGTAGCTCCTACAATAGTATCAAATAAATTTTTCATATCACTATGGAGCAGTCTTTTACCGCTTTGCTTTAACTCAATAAGTATTTTTAGTAACTCTACTAATTGTGTAATTGTTAAGGGGATAATTCTCTGTTTTTCTCCCTCATACTCATATTTAGTAGAGGTCCAAAAAGTGTTGACTGTATCTTGATGTAGTCTAGGTGCGACAAATAGGCAATATGCAAAGTTATCTCTGTATTTATTTTCAAACTCTCTTAGATGCCGCATTACAGGTTGTCCTTCGTTATACCACTGGTCTCTTCCTACAAGCATAGTAACCTCGCAGATAGAATTAAACTCACTATAAAAGCACTCTATATCAGCTTTGCCAGCAGGAGCTGTAAAAAGAGGTTCATTATCATCTCCAACTGGATAGTTAGGATTGATTGACAATGCATCGTTTAGGGCATTTAGAGCCATTGTAGTCCACCTCTCAAGCTCTATACTCGGTTTATTTTCCAACTCTCTAATATGTTCAAGTGAGTATATGCACTCTTTGATTTTAGATATATCTTGCAGCTCATTATGCATAATGATATCTAGATAATGTTTTCTCTTATCTCTTAGCATCTGAGTATTGCTCTTTAGCTCTTCTATATCATCAACCTTAAGCGCATTAAAGTTAGTTGGCGTGAGGCTTAACTTTGCCTCTAACTCCGTTAACTCTTCTGCTAAGCTATCAAGAATATTGTGCAGTTCTTGTGTCGTCTCCCATGGAAGAACAGGTAGATTAATATCTGCTAAGTACTCAATATAATCATCTTCATTTTCAAACATTGAACTTGAACCATTATAAGTATCTAACAAAACATCAATCTCAACTCGTCTTCTTGGCTCTAAGTCGATGTAATATCCTCCACCTCTAATATGTAAATATCTTGTGGCTCTAAAATATCTTATAGTATTATCTGTATAATCTTTTAAATTCTTAAGAAGTCTCTCAAGTCTCTCATTGTCAGTCTCATGGGTTATTAATCCTAAAATAGCTAACTTTTTACTTCTTTTTATATCTTCTTTTTGCTGGTGTGATAAGCTAGCATCTCTATCTGTCGCCTTTACAAAATTTCTATAAGAGTAGAGTTCTCTTGCATAAAAATCGATGTTTTCATAGTTTGTTAATGTTTGAACAAAAAGCATAAACTCATCTTTTGATACTCCTTTAACAACATCGTTATTTTCAAGAGCTACAAGATTTACTTGGTTGATTAAATGCAAAGTTGCAATGAAAGGATTGATATTGAAATTTGTATTAGTTCTGCTCTCAGATGGATTTTTGTACTCCCACTTAAGAAAAACACGAAACAAAAAGTATCCAAAGTCATAACTCTCTGATAAGAGATATTCTCCTAAACTCGTCATCCTGATAATGTTATTACTATCTAATTTCAACAAACCGAACTTCTTTAAAGGACTAAATGAAGTCCTTCCTCTCATAGCTGGGTCTTGATAATTTTGTCTAAGAAACATCGTCTTTGCTTCATTGAAAGTGATTAGTTCTGTAAATGTGTCAAACTTCTCTTTTTCAGCCTCTGTAATATTAGTTGGAGTATATAGTTTATGTTGTATCAACAATATTTGATACTCAATTTGTTTGGCATTATCCCACTCACAACCGATTAAATACTCTTGTGCAACTCTTAACCACTCAATCATTCTATTTGGACTTCTGAGTGTTGTAGATATGCTCCAGTTATATGACATTTTAAACTCCTTACTTAGGCATCTCTTAAAGTTCTTTTTATGATGCATTATGTATCATTCTCTTTATGAAAAAAGAGATTAAAATTACAATAGAGCAAGATTATTTTGACATTTTACAAACTTTTAAAGAGAGTAATGACATTAAAAGTAATAGTGTGGCTATTGAAAAAATATTATTTGACAACTATGCAAATACTTTAGAAAAGACTTTTGACTATTTTACTATAAACAATAGAAGATATTTAGGTTCTAAAACTAAAATACTTGATTTTATACAAACATCTATAGATAAACACATACCTAGTTACAGTAGTTTTTTGGATATTTTCTCAGGAACTGGTGTTGTGGCAAATCATTTTAATAATGAGAAGACTAAAATCATAACAAACGATATGCTTTTTTCAAACTATGTAATTCATTATGCTTTTTTTAGTGATGATGCCTATGACAAGGACAAAATCACAGAGCTTTTAGAGCATCTAAATAACATTAATCCAGTAGATAATTATTTCTCAAAGAGTTTTGCAGATAAGTTTTTCTCACTAAATGTTGCTAAAAAAATAGGAACTATCAGAGAAGAGATTGAAAATATGAGCGATAAAATCTCAAAAAGAGAAAAATATATACTAATCACTTCTTTAATCTATGCTATTGATAAAATTGCCAACACTTGTGGACATTATGATGCATTTAGAAAAAACTCCTTAATGCCTGAAGATTTTAAAATGAAGCATCTTGATATTGATAACTCTGATAATAGCGGAAATATAATATTAAATAGTGATGCAAATATACTCATTAGTGATATCGAGCCTGTAGATATTTTATATCTAGACCCACCTTATAATTCAAGACAATATATCTCTGCGTATCATCTCATTGAAAACCTAGCACAGTGGGATAAGCCAGAGGTTGAGGGAGTGGCATCTAAGATGGTAAATAGAAAAGAGTACAACTCAGAGTATTGTCTAAAAACGGCCATTGAAGCTTTTGAAGATTTGATAACAAAAGCGAAGGCAAAATATATCATTTTGTCATATTCAGATATGGCTAAAAAAGGTAATGATAGGTCAAATGCTAGAATGTCAGATGAAGATATTATAAGAGTTTTGGAAAATAAGGGTAGTTTGGTAATTGAGAGTATCAAACATAAACCTTTTTCAACTGGTAAAACAAACCTACAAACACATAATGAAAGACTGTTTATATGCAAAACACACTAAAATTAAATAAAATTTATAAGCAAGATAGTCTAGCTTTTTTGGATGCTTTGAGTAAAAATAAGATTTCTCCTGATTTGATTTTTACAGACCCACCTTACAATTTATCAGGCTCAAACTTAGATTTAAAGAACAACAAAACTGGTGGCGCTTTTTATAAAGTCAATGAAGCTTGGGATACTATGGGCGAAGATGAGTATTTTGATTTTACATATCAGTGGATAAAAAAATCATTTGATATTCAAAAAGATGGAGCTTCCATCTATGTATGCTGCTCCTACCACAATGTAGGCGAAGTAACAATGGCTATCAAGCAAGTTGGCTACTCCATCAAAAATATCATAACATGGGCTAAAACAAATCCGATGCCATCCATTACAAAAAGAACATATACTCACTCAAGCGAATTTATAGTCTATGCTGTTAAAAATAAAAAATGGACTTTTAATTATGAAACTCTCAAAGAGATAAATCCTGATAAAGCCAAAGATGGTAAAAATAGACAGATGCGAGATGTCTGGAGTCTGCCACAATGCCAAGGTAAAGAGAGGATAAAAGACCCACAAACTAACAGAGCTATCCATCCTACTCAAAAACTCGAAGAGCTAGTAAAAAGGGCGATTTTAGGTTCAAGTAATGAAGGCGATTTAGTTTTAGATCTTTTTATGGGCTCAGGAACTACAGCTGTTGCTGCAAAGAGAAATAAAAGAAATTTTATAGGTTGTGACTTAGAAGATAAGTATATCAATGTGGCAAATGAAAGACTAGCTAAAATAGAGTAGTTTAGCTTTAGATGCTTGCATCTAATGCCCATTTAGAAGTTGTAGTTTAAGACAACTTGAATGCGGTCGTTGTCAAACTCTGTTTTTGTAGACGACTCCTTATCTCTGCCTACAACATAGATAAGAGCTATATCTGCCTCTCCATCGTTGTACTCATACTCTAAACCAAAGTTCATCTCAGTAACATGAGCTTTAACTCCACCAGCTATGGCATCAGCTCTATAATCTCCATACGCTCCAAAGATAGTAAAATCAGCTATTTCATAAGATAAACCAAACTTATATGAGTTACCATCTCCATAAGTTCCATCATGCAAAGCCCCAGCTGTCATAGTGTCTAAGTTTGTATAAGACGCACCGCCACCAAAGCCCTCAAAGATTGACTTACCATCTTTTACACTTACCTTATCATAAGCAAGAGTTGTAGTAATATTATAAAATTTAGCTTCAACCATAGCACCTAAGATGCTACCCTCAATCTCGCTATTAACGCCATCTTTTTTCTGATCATTTTCTGTAAGATATTGAGCACTTATTTCAATCTCAGACTCATCATTTATAGGTATAGTCGCTACTATTTCTGTATAAAAAGCAGTTGTAACTTTTGTTACATCGTAGTACCAAACACTAGTATCTAAATAATCAGTTGAGTAAGTTACAGCGCCAACTCTTGTACCATTCTCTCCAGTTTTCGCCCAAACATTTTTTTCTGCATTTGCATAAGGCTCTCCTAAGTCAGTCTCAGAATCAACACCTTGCCAGTTTGAAATATTACCAGCGATAAAAGCTAGACCAAGATCTTTAAAAGTGTATGAAGCTATGTAAGCTTCAAAAGTGTGCGGAGTCATTCTAATGTCATCACTGTCAGCTAATGGTGTGTCAATAAGCTGGCGACCACCACGAAACTCAAAACCACCATAAGAGAAGTTTAAGTAAGCCTCAGCTAATTCTGTATACGATTTTTCATTAGATGCTAACTCATTGTTATATTTATCGCCTCTACCGCTAAGTCCATTTATAGAGTGAGATGTCTGCATAGCAACGCCAAAACTAAGACCCATAAGTGAAGCAGTCTCATACTTTAACTGACCACCAACAGCCGTAGCATAAGTGTTTTTATCTCCATCAGTTTTAACTATGTTAGCCCCATAACCTAAGCGAATTTGTCCACTAACTTTACCATCACTAAACATTTTGGTTAAGTCACTAACTTTACTAGGAACACTCTTGTCTTTGTTTTTTTCTGCAAAGACTGATGTGCTAAGTGCTAAAGTAGTTATTAGGCTAAGTTTTATTAATTTGTTCATATTTTCCAATTTCCTCTTAAAGGTTAGTTTTGAAAGTCAATATCATAATTATAGGAAGAAAAGCTTATATTTTATTTAAATTAGTAATCATTATCAACTAAAATGTACAATTTCTATAAAATTATGAACTTTTAAGCCACAAAGACGAAGCTCATAGTAGAGTATGCCACGCGTTAGCTTCCCTAAAAGCATTGTGCAAAAAACGGAGCAAATCGGACACCTATGACACTTCAGTTCGGACACCCATGACGGTATCATTCGGACAGTGATGACGGAAATGATTCGGACACTTTGGTCTAAAAACCGTCAAGAAAGAAAAG
>JAQUFE010000087.1 GCA_028684815.1 Sulfurimonas sp. | reverse complement strand
TTACTATATTTTAAAAAGCATAAGCTCTCTTGTTCTACCAAGAGAGGTTAAGCCTCATCCCTTTTAAAAGCGAGGTTTTTTAGGAACGCTAACCAATGGCGTTCTCCACGATGAACCTCGTAGATAAGACTAACTAAGGTTCAGTAAAAAGGGGAAGTTTTATAGTAAATCTAGCTCCCCCATCTACATTTTCAACACTCAATCTTCCTTGCATATTTTTCTCTATTATCATCTTTGACATATAGAGCCCTATGCCTGTTCCTTGATTTTTATGCTTCGTGGTAAAGTATGGATCAAAGATTTTATTCTTTATCTCTTTTGGTACCCCTCCAGCATTATCACTTACTAGGATATAAGCATCCTTAGCATCCCTGTAGGCTTTTATCTCTATATTTTTTTTATCTATATTATTTGATATAAGAGCATCTTTTGCATTATTTAGGATTATAAGCATAACTTGCTGAAGCTCATTTTTAACATTTAAAAGTCTTATCTCTTTGTCAATATCTAAATTTATTTTTATACTAGAGTGCTCAAGCGTAGCGCCAATGATACTTAGCATCGATTCTACCATATCACCTAAAAAATAGCTCTCTTTTTTCTTGTCACTCTTGTAGTAATTTCTAAAGTCATCAATTGTATCAGACATATATCTAATGTTATTATCTATACTCTCGTGTATACGGTCAAAATCCTCATCACTTAGTTTGCTTAGATACTTTTTAAAGTACATATCTTGATTTAGCAGAGCTATATCATTAAGAGGTTGTCTCCACTGATGGGCGATCTGCTCTATCATCTCACCCATAGATGCTAGCCTTGCTTGCTCGATTAGCATCTCATCTTTTTGTCTCTCTTTTCTTAGAGCTACTTCTACTGCTAGTGTTAAGTTTTCATTATGATCTTTTAGCTTGTTTGTGTACTCATCATGAAGTCGCTTAAATCTCTCTGCAAGAGCAGCTGAGAGTAAAATCATCTCAACACCTGATGCTGCTTGCTGGACATACTTCATGGTAAAGTAGCCTGAGACAAGACTAAACTTACTAAGTGTAAAAAAGAGAGTCCCTAGTAAAAATATACCCCAACCCAAAACAAAGAGTCGAACAGAGTAGTAATCTTTTCTCATAACCATAAAACCAGCAGCCAACAAGACTAAAGGGATAATGATAGTAAGTGAGGCTCCTGCTACTATAGTGTACTTGTAAGGTAGAAGTGCTGAGAAGATGATGCCAAGGACTGAGAGGTAGATGAGTGGTTCAAAAACAAACTTATCACAACTTGGGATATTCTTTTGAGCGTTTAAGAGGCTCCTACTAAAGACAAGCTGAAAAAATATACTTGTATATATGAAAAACACTGCTCCTTTTTCTCTCATCCAAGCACTCTCTTGCCAAATATGTAGCCAGCCTAGCCCATCAAAAGAGAGTTGCCAAAGAGCATAAGATGCAACAAAGGCTACATATAAAACATAGATTTTCTCTTTTGTATATATAAAAGCTATAAGATTATAAAATATCAAAACTAGCAAGATGCCGTAGTAGATGCCAGAGAGACTCTGATGCACATGGGTGTGTTCAATAAGAGCTTTACTGCTTATAATCTCCATGGGAACAAGCATAGAACTTGAAGTTTTAACCCTTGCATATAGCGTATAAGTCTGTGTGGAGTCATTTAAAAGCGAGAAAACAAGGTTGTGTTGCTTTGTATCTCTCTCAGCAAGCGGATATAAATCTCCACTCTTTTTATGAAGCACTAACTTATCATCTTCATCAAGCATATATATATCAACAAAATCAAGCAGAGGGTAGTCTATAGAGAGCCACCACTCCTTTTTTTTCATAGCTTCATCGTAGCTAAATTTAAACCTAAACCAGTGTGCTTTTGTAAGAAATCCAAAATTTGCAATACTCTTAGAGTGTTTTTCAAACTCTCTATTTTTTATCTCTTGTAGAGTGGCTACCTCGCTATCATCGACATAAAATTCAAGATGCTGACCAACCACATAAGGCTCATTCTCTTGAGTAACTCTTATCGCTTCACTTGAGAATAAAAAGCTAACAAAAAACAATAATAAAATCATATATTTCATAATTTCTCCAAATCTTAATGATTATACAGCAACTTTAGAAAGTTTTTTTTGATTATTGACTTCTTTTTTTTAAAATGATAATATTTCGTTATATCTTTAAATACATAATGCCAAAAGGAATCTTATGAAAAAACTACTTATCTTTCTTATGCTCTGTACAGCCCTTCTTAATGCAAACACCCTAAACATCGCAGTCGCTGCAAACGTTAGTTACGCTATGGATGAGTTAATTGCCGAGTTTAACAAAACCAACAAAGACACAAAGGTAAGAGTTACTTTGGGAAGTAGTGGAAAGCTAACTGCCCAGATAAAGCACGGAGCACCTTATCATATTTTTATGGCTGCTAATATGAAGTTTCCACAATCTCTCTATGATGATAAAATTGCTAAAGGTGCCCCAGTTATCTACGCTTTAGGCTCTCTTGCGATTTTAAGTAAAGAAGATAAAGATATGTCAAAAGGCATCAAGCTGTTAAAGGGCGACGATATATATAAAATCGCCATAGCAAACCCAAAAACTGCACCCTATGGAACTGCTGCCATGGAGGCATTTGAGAATGCTGGCATCTATGAAGATATAAAAGACAAACTTATCTTTGCTGAGTCCATCTCACAAACTGTATCATTTGCTATAACTGCAGCAGACATAGGACTTATCGCAAAGTCATCTCTTTACTCAAAAACCATGCTAAAATACAAACAAAATTTAAACTGGGTAGAAGTAGATGCAAAACTCTACACTCCAATAGAACAAGGGATAGTTATGATAGAAGAGGACAAAGAGACAAAAGCTTTTTATGACTTTATCTTAAGCCAAAGTGCAAGAGATATCTTTAAAAAGTATGGCTATCTTCTTCCATGAACAGGTTTCTTGCCACAGTTACAAAGATTCAAACAAAAGAGAACTTAAACATTGTAAACTTTGAGTTTGCATCACACAAACTCACCATGATGAGCTTGGATTTAGATGAATCTCTAAGAGTCAATAGCCAAGTTACTCTAAGCGTAAAGCCAACTCACATAGCTCTTGCAAAAGATTTTGTCGGAGTTGTAAGCTACTCAAATCAACTTGGCGCAGAGATAGTAGAGGTCGAAAATGGCGAGCTACTAAGTAGCATAAAACTTAGTGTTGGCGATGCAATGTTTGAGAGCATCATTACAAAAGATTCATCAACTAGAATGGACTTAAAAGTTGGAGATATGGTAAAAATTTTCATGAAAGCGAGTGAACTCTCTATAAGTGAGATTGTTAGATGCTAGAAGCTCTAAGCACTCTTGATTTTACTCCTTTTGTTCTATCTTTTAAACTAGCTGGGCTTACAACTCTTATACTCTTTATACTCTTTATACTCTGTCTGCCTTTTGCTTGGTGGCTCT
>JAQUFE010000012.1 GCA_028684815.1 Sulfurimonas sp. | reverse complement strand
AAAAAAATGAAAATTCAAAAAATAGCCTTGATTTTACTCTTGAGTGCATCTGCTCTTTTTAGTGCAGATGTCGTGATGATTGAGCGTATGAGTATGGAGTTAGCGACAGAAGTTGCTAAAAAGTCAGTAGAGAGTTGTCGTAAAAAAGGTTACTGGGTTAGTGCTGTTGTGGTTGATAGAAGTGCAAATATCCAAGTAGTTATGCGTGATACTCATGCAGCTCGTTTTACTATGGATATTGCTGAGCAAAAAGCAAATCTTGTTATTATGTCGGGCACTAATAGCTCTGAATTTATTGCTGCTCGTAGCGATATTCGAAATGAGCTAAACAATATAAATGGCTTGATAATGATGAGTGGTGGAGTTGCTGTTAAATCAGGAGATATACTACTTGGAGCAGTTGGTGTTAGTGGTGCTCCTGGTGGAGATATAGATGCTGCTTGCGCAAATGAAGCGCTCAAATCACTCAGTGAAAGGCTTGCTTTTGCTGCCATGTCCGATGATGAGTAAAAGGATACTCTGTTAGTAAAAATAAATTTGTTTTTACAATTATCTTGTGGAGTTTATAAATCCATCCTTGGAAGTTAAAGTTCTAAATTCGATGCTACATCCATGGCATCTATTTGATTAAAGAACTACACTAGTGTTATGTTATAGAAACCTTTGACTGAGATTATAAAAGGACTTCTCAATCCTATCTATAAAGTCATGTAAGCGGTTGCTGTAATTGCTTTGCATAATAACCTCCTATAGTGTTGAGGAGACAAAGCAAGTACTATTCCTCTTATTCGTGACTTTACAAAGAAAACAAATAAGATAGTGGCTTTTTCAATGTTTACGATGTTTATAAGGGGTCAAAGTAAAATTAAGAGCAAAACTCCAAAGATTATTCTATATATTCCAAAAGAGACAAAGGTAAATCTCTCTAAAAAGACTAAAAATAGTTTTATGGTTAAATATGCCACAAAAAAAGATACTACAAAACCCACTGCTAAAGTGACTAGATTATCGTTGCTAAACTCATGATAGTGCTTTAGTAAATCATAAACACTAACTGCGCACATAACAGGAAAAGCAAGTAAGAAACTAAACTCCGCACTAGCTTTTCTGCTAAGTCCAACAAGTAAAGCTCCTATGATGGTAGCTCCAGCTCTACTCGTCCCAGGTATAAGAGCAAAGATTTGAGCAAAACCTATAAACATAGACTGCTTTAGAGTAACTTGCTCAACATCATCTATAAGTATCGCTTCATCTGATATAAAAAACTTCTCAACTATTAAAAAGATAACACCGCCAACTATAAACATAATAGCGACTACTTCAACGCTAAAGAGCATCTTTATCTTGGATGCGAAAATAAATCCAACTATGCCAATAGGTATAAAAGCTAAAAAAACTTTTTTCCATAAGTCAATCTTTTTGAGAGTAAATTTATCTTTATAGTTAAATACTACTGCTAAAATTGCAGCAAATTGGATAATAACTTGATAAGCTTTTGTAGCTTCACTCTGATCAATCCCTAAAAACTCGCTTGCAACTATGAGATGCCCAGTAGAAGAGATGGGTAAAAATTCTGTAAAGCCCTCTATAATTCCTAAAATTACTGAGTCAAATATTGTCACTATAGCTACCTTTCATGTAAAAATCAGCATGTTTAATGTTGGAATATTAGCATATTAAGAGTCAAAGAAATCTTTGACTTCAAGAGTGTACAAAAAGTCCAAATAATCAAAACTTTAGCTTATTTGGATATAATACGAGGTTTTTTACATCAAATAATCTTGACTAGGACTTATATAATGTTACTTTTTACTCCAGGACCAACTCCAGTTCCTCAAAATGTTCGTAATGCCATGAGCGATGAGACTATGCATCACCGCACACCAGAATTTGAAGCTATTTTTGAAAAAACACGAAAGCATCTTTTTGAGCTTTTTAAGAGTGATGAGGTTGTTATGCTCTCATCGAGTGGAACAGGTGCTATGGAAGCAGCAGTTGTAAACCTTTGCCATACTAAGCTTTTAAATGTAAACTCAGGAAAATTTGGTGAAAGATTTGGAAAAATTGCACAAGCTCATGGACTTCAAAGTATTGAAGTAAAAAATGAGTGGGATACGCCTGTTAGTGTTATAGAGATAGTCCAAACACTAAAAGCAAATCCTGATGTAGATGCAATAGCAGTTCAAATAAGTGAATCAGCGGGTGGGCTTCGTCACCCTGTAGAAGAGCTAGCAAAGGCAGCTAAAGAGATAAATCCAAAGATTATGATTATCGCTGATGGCATTACAGCAGTTGGCGTTGAATCAATCGATGTTACTAATATCGATTGTCTAATTGCAGGAAGTCAAAAAGCTTTGATGTTACCACCAGGATTAGCAATACTTGGGCTTAGCAACGGGGCAATAGAGAAAATTGGAGCTGGAAAAGGCTACTACTTTAATCTTGCTACAGAGATAAAAAACCAAAGAAAAAACACTACAGCTTGGACGGCAGCTACAACTCTGACTATTGGGCTTTTAGAAGTTTTAGAGACTATAAAGAGAGATGGCGGTATAGAGAAACTTTATAGTGATACAAAACTTAGAGCTAGTGCAGTCACAGATGCACTAAACGCTATCGGTCTTCACATCTATCCAAAAACTCCAGCAATCTCTATGACTACTATAGATGATGCAGATGCTTCAGAGATAAGAAAGATTCTTAAAAATGAGTTTTTAGTAAATGTAGCAGGTGGACAAGACCATCTAAATGGAAAGATATTTCGCATAAATCAAATGGGTCTAATCCCAGTCTATGAGATGGCTTGGGTTGTAAATGCGGTGGAGCTAACACTTGCAAAACTAGGACGAAGAGCTTATGATGGAACGGCAAACAGAGTCTTTAACGAGACTTATTTTGCAACAAAAGCGTAGATATGATACTTGAACATGAGATTCCAAATGGCTCAAAGCTCTATTTTGGTAAGAGTGCTAGAGTAAAGCGAGAGATTGAAAATGTTGCTAGTACTATCTTAGATGCCAATGGATTCCAAGAGATAGTAACACCTGTTTTTTCTTATCATCAGCATCTTAGCATTGCAGATGAGAAGAGACTCATCAAAGCAAATGATGAAAGAAACAATCCAATCTCTTTGCGTGCGGACTCAACTATAGATGTGGTTCGCATCATTGAGAAGAGACTAGGAAGAAATACTCAACATAGAAAATGGTTCTACATCCAGCCAATTTTTACATATCCTACAACCGAACAGAACCAGATAGGCGCTGAGTTTATGGGAGAGAAAAAACTCTCATCTGTTATGAAGATAGCGATTGAGATTTTACATAAACTTGAGGTTGAGCCACTTGTTCAGATATCAAATATTAGAATTCCAAAACTTCTAGTAGAGATGTTTGATGAGTTAAGTTTAGATGACTTTAAACATACAAATATAGACAAGTTTTTAAATCTTGATGTTGAGTGGCTAAAAAAACTTGTATATCTTCAATATACACATCAAGCAGAAGAACTCTTGAGCCTTGTTCCTGAATCTATAAAGATAGAACTAGTAAAGATGCAAGAGTTAGCACAAGAGGCATCATCGAAAAATATAGTTTTAGCACCGATGTACTATGCACAGATGCTCTACTATGATGAAGTGTTTTTTAGAATGATAGATAAAAATGAAGTCTATGCAAGAGGTGGAAGATATACAAGTTCAGATGTAAACTCTGTTGGATTTGCAATATATACAGATGCACTTTGCGAAAAAATAGTTTTAAACGATATATGAGTTTGCTCATATATCTACGCTAGACGCTAAAGCTTACCTCTTGTTATAGAGGTAGAAAAAAGTAATAATAAAAGAGGAAATTTTAATGAAAGCTGATTTGATAGTAGGTATACAATGGGGAGACGAGGGAAAAGGTAAGATAGTAGATAGACTTGCATCTGACTATGATATGGTTTGTAGAAGTCAAGGTGGTCACAATGCTGGACACACTATCTGGGTAGAGGGCGTAAAATATGCGCTTCATCTTATCCCATCAGGAGTTCTAAACCCTAAAGCTATAAATGTTGTAGGAAATGGTGTTGTTTTATCTCCTGAGTCTATTATAAAAGAGATGGAGCAGTTTGAGGGCTTAGAAGGTCGTTTCTTTATCTCAGATAAAGCACATCTTAATCTCCCTTATCATGCACTTATTGATCAAGCAAAAGAGAAGCTAAAAGGTGATAAAGCCATAGGAACAACAGGAAAAGGGATAGGGCCTGCTTATGCTGATAAGATAAACAGAAATGGCTTTAGAGTAGCAGAGCTACTAGATCCTAAAAAGCTTTGCGCATCTATATTAGAGCATTTTGAGCAAAATAGAGCTATTTTTGATGTTTTAGATATTGCTACACCAAAAGAGAATGAACTTTTAGCTGAGCTAGAGGGCTACAAAGCGAAGTTAGCACCTTTTATCACAGATACAACTCAGATGGTTTGGAAGGCTCTTGATGAGAAGAAAAAAATCTTACTTGAAGGTGCACAGGGGACTATGCTTGACATCGACCATGGCACATATCCTTATGTCACTTCATCTGCAACTGTAAGTGCTGGGGCTTGTACAGGTCTTGGCATCAGTCCTAAAGATATTGGCAAGGTTATCGGGATAGTTAAAGCATATTGTACTCGCGTGGGCAATGGCCCTTTTCCTAGTGAAGATTTGGGCGAACAGGGTAAACTCTTAGGCGAGAGAGGTCATGAATTTGGCACTACAACAGGCCGTGCAAGAAGATGTGGCTGGTTTGATGCAGTTGCAACAAGATACGCAAGCCGTCTAAATGGTTGTGATGAACTTGCACTTATGAAACTTGATGTTCTTGATGGTTTTGATGAGGTGAAAGTTTGTGTAGCTTATGAGCTTGATGGCAAAGAGATAGACTATCTTCCATCAAACCTAGAAGATGTAAAACCGATTTATAAGACTTTTAAAGGGTGGGATAATTCAGTTGGAGTTAGAAAATTTGAAGATCTACCAGCATCTGCACAAGAGTATGTTAAAATCATCGAAGAAATCTCAAAAACAAAAGTAGGCATCATCTCAACTTCTCCAGATAGAGAGGATACGATAATACTTTAATAAGGATTATTTTTTATGAAAACTCGCTTCACTCCCTTAGTCAAGTTAAAAAAAACTGCTATGGATAAGAGCGAGGGTCTTGTGCAAAGAGCAAATGTGGATTTAAACTCAGCAAGAGTTGCACTAGATAAGTCTTACCAAACATTAAATGATATTATAAGCCCACTACAAGGAAATATGAAAGATTTTCTTGCCTCGCGTGAGCTTATTAACTCCGCAAGAAATTTTGTTAAACATAACCAAGAGTGGATTATATATGCTCAAAAACAGGTAAATCAAGCAAAAGAAAAACTAAAACTAGATATTATTGAACATGAAAAATTTAAGTACCTAGAACTTCAAGAGATAGAAAAAGAGTTAAAAAGACTTAAAATTCAAGAGATGAAAGACCTCGATGAGGTAGCCCTTATGACCCATAATAAAAAGGAAAAAAATTGAAAATATTTATACTCCTACATCTCCTTTTAGCATCACTTCTATCACTAGAGACAAGTGATAAACTTTTTGAATGTACAGAAATTTTTAAAGAAAGAAAGAGTGAACTCCTTGTTGAGCTTGAGCGAATTGATGAACAAAAACAAGCACTAAGCGCCTTGCAAATCGCAACAGAAGAACTTCTTAGGAAAAAAGAATCAAGACTTAATGAAAAAGAAGCAATAGTTGATAATAAACTCTTAGAGATAAAAGAGAAGGAAGAGAGCGTTAAAAAAATGCTTGCAAAAAATGAAGAGATTTTAGAAGAGTTAAAGAGTATAAAAATGGATAAAGTAGCTCAGACATTTGCAAAGATGAAGGATGCAGCCGCAGCAGCAATTCTTTCAGATATGGATAATGACTCAGCAGCTACTATCCTAAGCTCACTAAATCCTAAAAATGTAGGAAAAATATTATCTAAAATGGATGCCAAAAAAGCATCTGATCTGACACTCTTGTTGGTAAAATAATCAAAATCTAATCATAATTATTGTAAAATTCATAAATTATTTTAACAAGTAGGGTCACGCGATGAAAATATCACTAAAAACTATACCTCACATATCAAGTAGGGTTGCAATTGACTTAAACAAAAGTGGTGTTGTCACGATGACAAAAGGACTCGAACCAGTAGCTAAAGAGGCCGAAAAAATCCTTGCTCATAGTGTAAAACAAGAGATGGCACTAGAAGAAAAAGCAGGTGAAATCTGCGATGAGAATGAAGAAGAGATTGAGTTTATGCTCGCAGATGAGAGACAACTTTTTTATATGATAAAGAAAAAACTAGCTCCAGAGTTTGGAGTAATACTAAACTATGAAGAGAGATACTCTGATATCTCTCACAAGATTTTAGATGAACTTTACGAAGAAGATTTGATTCACTTTGAGGTAACAGAGAACCGCATAAAAAATATTATATATAATGCGATAACTTCATTTATAGCAGATGCATCTCAAATGGAAGATGCTGTTATGGATAAGATTAGGTCTTATAAAAAAAGATATATTCCAGGGACAGATGAGTTTGATATTTTATATGAAAAGATATACAAAGAAGAGCTTATGAAAAGAGGTATGGAGTAATGAGTAAAAATTTTCTTTTAAAACACAGGAGAGCTAAATGAAAGTATATATATATCTTCAAAACGGAACTATGTTAGAAGCAAATAGTTTTGGCGCAGAGGGCACAGTTGTTGGCGAAATCATTTTCAATACATCTATGGGTGGTTATCAAGAACTCATCACTGATCCAGCTAGTGCAGGACAATTTGTTACATTTACAATGCCAGAGATTGGAAATGTAGGTGTAAATGAGCAAGATATGCAAAGCTCAAAAGTACAAGTAAAGGGTATGATAGTTAGAAAGTACCAAAAAAGATACTCAAATTTTAGAGCTGAGACTACTCTTGATGAGCTTTTAGTTAAGCACAATGTTATGGGTATTTGTGACATTGACACAAGATTTTTGGCTAAGACAATAAGAAAAGAGGGTGCTATGATGATGGTAGCATCTACGAGTATTAGCGATAAAGCAGAGTTAAAGAAAATCTTAGAAAACTCGCCACGCATAGAAGATATCAACTATGTAGAAGAGGTAAGTACTAAAAAAGCTTATAAACATGAAAGCTCTACTTACTCACAGAGAGAGTTTAAATATGATACTCCTCCAGCATCTAAAGCAAATATTGTAGTAATTGACTTTGGGGTAAAAAGAAACATATTAGATGAACTAAGAAGTGCAGCGCTAGATGTTGAAGTTGTTCCAAATAGTTTTAATGCGGATGATTTGGTAGAGAGATATAAGGCAAAGAGTATTGATGGAGTTTTTTTGTCAAGCGGTCCTGGTAATCCTATGGTGTTAAAAAAAGAGCAAGAGCAGATTAAAAAGCTCATAGACGCAAAAATTCCTATGTTTGGCATCTCTTTAGGTCATCAACTACTCTCTATCTCTCATGGATACGAAACTTACAAGCTAAAGTTTGGACATCATGGTGGAAATCATCCTGTTAAAAATCTTGCGACTGGAATTGTAGAGATTACAGCGCAAAATCATAACTACAATGTTACGAAAAATGTAGAAGAAGTTGCCGAGGTGACTCACTCAAGTCTTTTTGATGGCACAATAGAAGGCTTGAAGTACAAAGACTCTCCAATTGTTTCTGTACAGCATCATCCAGAAGCAAGCAGTAGATCAAAAGAGAGTAGATATATATTTAGTGATTTTCTCTCACTTATAAAAAGATAAAGCTTAGATGCCTTTAGCATCTAAGTAACTTTTTAAGCCGCATTAAACAGACAAGACTTCCTTAAAGATATATAAAATTACAAAAGTAAACAAAAAACTTATATTATTCAAATTTGTCATAAAATAGTCATTTTTTAAGATACTTTAAACATTTCTATGGTTATAGTAGCACTGTTAATTGGTCTAGTTATATGGTCATATATCTAATTAGACATAATTGCTTTGAATCTTTAAGGAGGCTATATATGGAGAATCGTCCATTAGAGTACGACTATACAGTTACGAAGATGTTTATGTTCACAACAATTCTGTTGGGGATTGTGGGCATGCTCATCGGTGTAATTTTAGCATTTCAACTTGCTTTCCCAGGTGTAAACCTGTTTCTAGGTGAGGGACTTGCAGAATATACAAACTTCAGTCGTCTTCGTCCGCTGCATACTGATGCAGTTATTTTCGGGTTTACACTTAGTGGTATTTTTGCTACTTGGTATTATGTTGGTCAGCGTGTATTAAAAGTATCAATGGCAGAGTCAAAACTGTTGATGTTTTTAGGAAAGCTACACTTTTGGTTATACTTAGTAACTGTTGCCGCGGTAGTTGTTTCACTTTTCGCAGGTGTTACTACTTCAAAAGAGTATGCTGAGTTCGAGTGGCCTATTGATATTGCAATCGTTGTAGTATGGGTACTTTTTGGTCTTGGTATATTTGGTCTTATCGGTATTCGCCGTGAAAAATCACTATATATTTCTGTTTGGTACTATATAGCGACTTTTCTTGGTATTGCAATGCTTTATCTATTTAACAACATGGAAATACCAACAATGCTTGCTAGCGCACCTGATGGAAGTCATGTAGGCGGTAATTGGTATCACTCTATCTCTATGTATGCAGGTACAAATGATGCACTAGTTCAATGGTGGTATGGTCACAATGCAGTTGCATTTGGTTTTACTGTTCCTATAGTTGCGATGATTTACTACTTCTTACCAAAAGAGTCTGGTCAGGCTATCTACTCATATAAACTATCATTACTATCTTTTTGGGGATTAATGTTTCTTTATCTATGGGCTGGCGGACACCACTTGCTTTATTCTACTGTTCCAGACTGGGTTCAGACTATGGGGTCTATTTTCTCTGTTATTCTGATTTTACCATCATGGGGTTCAGCTATAAATATGCTTCTTACAATGAAGGGCGAATGGCAACAAGTTGCAGCATCTCCACTTATTAAGTTTATGATTCTAGCTTCAACATTCTATATGTTCTCTACATTAGAAGGTCCTATCCAAGCTATCAAATCAGTAAATGCAATTGCGCACTTTACAGACTGGATTGTTGGACACGTTCATGACGGTGTTTTAGGATGGGTTGGTTTTATGATTATGGCTGCGCTATTTCATATGGCTCCTCGTGTATTTAAGCGTGAGATCTACTCAAAAAGCCTTATGACTACACAGTTCTGGATTCAAACACTAGGTGTTGTTTTATACTTCACTTCAATGTGGATCGCTGGTATTACTCAAGGTATGATGTGGCGTGCTCACGATGAATTTGGTAACTTAGCTTACTCATTTATCGATACTGTTACTGTATTACATCCTTATTACACTATTCGTGGTGTTGGTGGATTGTTATACCTAGTTGGTTTTTTAATGTTTGCTTATAACATATACAAAACTATGTCTGCTCGTCCTGTTGAAGAATCTGAGCTACAATCTGCATCGCCTATGGGCGCATAGAAAGGGAGGATTATATTATGTTTCATTGGTTAGAAAAGCATCCGTTCTTTTTCTCGGTAGGTGTGTTCTTAGTAATTGCTTTTGCAGGATTGGTTGAAATTCTTCCAAGTTTTGCCCAAGCTTCTCGTCCTGTGATTGGAACTAAGCCATATTCAATTTTGGAGACTACTGGTCGCCAAATATATATAAAAAATAGCTGTAATGCTTGTCACTCACAGCTGATTCGTCCATTTAAATCAGAGACTGATCGTTATGGTCACTACTCTTTAAGTGGCGAATATGCGTATGATAGACCTTTTCTTTGGGGTTCAAAAAGAACTGGACCAGATCTCATGCGTGTAGGTAACTACCGTACTACAGACTGGCACGAAAATCATATGAAAGATCCAGCTGGCGTTGTTCCAGGATCTGTTATGCCTGCGTATCGTTGGATGTATACTAATATAGCGGATATTCCAACAGCATATGCTGAGCAATTAACAAATGCGCAGTTCTTTTCAGTTCCTTATAACGAACCTATTCCTATGAAAGATGGAACTACAGAAGTTGTTAAAATGGGGAATAATGTAACTCAAGCGCATGCAATGGCTTTAGCTGAAGCGAAAGAGATTGCTGCTGATATGAAAGATCAAAATGTTAAAGATGCGGTAGCTCGTGGTGAGATACCTGAGATAGTAGCTCTAATCGCATATCTTAACAGTCTTAAGTAAAAAGGGTTTATAGTGGATATTGCAGAATTTCAAGCTTATGGTTACTTCGCATCAACACTTTTTTTAGTGGTAGTTCTCTATGCATATATATATCATTTATATTCAAAGAAGAAAAACGCTGATGGAATTGACTATGAACAGTATAGTAATATGGCACTACACGACGATATAGATGATACTCCTGTAGCATCTATAAGAGACGATAAAAAGAAATAGGAGAGAGATATATGAACAAGCTTTATCTTTGGGGAATTATCATAACTATAATTATGTTCGCAGCTACATTCTATACATTAGTAATTACAGCTGGCGATTCTGGTAAAGGATTATCAGAAATATTAAGTAATGATATTATTAACTCTTTGGCAATAGCAGGTGCAATAACACTTGTAATAATTACAGTTTTTGTTGTAATTAAGTATGTTCGTCAAATGCAAACTGATACTGCACAAGGTCAGTTGATCGATGAGCAGTGGGATGGAATTGGTGAGTACTTAAATGAGATTCCAAAAGGCTGGGGAATTGCATTTATCCTTACTATGGTTTGGGGTATGTGGTACTTTACAATAGGTTATCCACTAAATGCATATTCACAAATTGGTGAGTATAATGAAGATTCAGCTGTACACAATGCTAAATTTGAATCTAAATATTCTGCTATTACTGGCGATAGACTCGTTGATATGGGTAAATCAGTGTTTTTGGCAGAGTGTAAGGTATGTCACGGTTTAAATGCTGATGGTATCGATGGCAAAGCAGCAGATCTTAATGTAAGAATTGAAGAAAAAACTGTTAAATTTGCTATTGAAAATGGTTCAAACAACCACCTACTAGGCTCTGAGATGCCAATGCCAGATCGTAATGGTCTTTTTAACTCTAACACAGGCGCACTTATAACAGATGCAGAGATAGACATTGTGTCTAAGTATGTAGCAAATGGTATGAGTGGAGCTGGTGAAGATGTTTTTATGGGCACTTGTGCAGCTTGTCATGGTGAAGATGGTAAGGGTATGGAATATGTAGCTCCAAGCGTTGCTACGTTTACTCCTGAACTTGTTACTAACATCTTAAACCATGGTAAAAAAGGTAGCATAGGTCAAATGCCGGCATTTGAAAGACTTAATGCTAAGCAAAAAGAAGCTGTTGGCGCTTATGTCACAGATTTAAGCAAATAAGGAGTCAGGTATGAATGAAAATAGAAGCGTATTTGCTCTCGATGGCATAACAGGTATGTTAATAGCTACTGTTTTACTACTAAGCATCCTTGCTGTTTTAACAGTGTGGGGTCTTAGTGTACAAAATGCTAACATGTCAAATTTTTACCAAATCAAAGATGAACAGTCAATTAGAATGATTAGCACAGAAAACGCTAAGCATATAGTTGATGTAAAGTAAAGGGAGTAAATAATGGAAAAAATAATTTCATGGGGTCTTGTTATCATGGCCATTTACACAATTTACGCGGTTGTAACACCAAATCATCTTTTTGTTGGTTAGGAATTTTCTTGAAATTTCTTAACAGAGGGCTTTTAGCCCTCACTCTCATTTTTTGTACAAGTCTACTGCAATCCAAAGAGTATTTATATAAAGATGAAGTTATCTTTAACCCAGCATTTAATCAAGAGGTTAATAAAATAGGTGCTGAACTATATGAAAAAACAGGAATATCCCTAAAGCTACTAATGCTAAGAGAACTCCCAAAAGACAAGAATATAGTTGAGTATGAAAAAGAGCTGATGCAAAACTTTAGTGAACCTACAATACTTCTAACTTTTTCAGAGTTAGATATGAGAGTAGACATTTTAGCAAACCCTGCATCTTTATATGAATATTTTGATAAAAAGCAAGTCCTAAGTCCCATATCCTCTCCAGTTCAAGCCTTTGTTGTAGCGCTTTTAAATATGAACTTTAGTGATATGAGTAGTGGAGGCACAATCCTACCACTGCTCTCACAAAAAGCCAAAGACGGTGAACAAAAAGGTAAGTATTCTGGCTCCATGTTTAATGGCTACGCAGATATTGCTGAGCAAGTTGCAAAGAGTAAAAATGTGGTTTTGCAAAATGCAGTAGGGAGTGCTAATCAAACTAGTATCTTAGTTGTAAAAGTATTGTTTTATGGCGTGATACTATACGCAATTATTTTATACATAAAGAGAAAAATATATTCAAAGAGGCAAAGTCATGAAAAAAAATAGTGGAATAATTTGGCCATACGCAATTAGTATAGCCATAATTTTAGTTTTTGGTGCCTGTGTTGCAACAGTTGTTATAACTAATAAACTTCCAGTTGAAGATAGTGATACCTATATGAGAGGATATCAAGAGGCTGATGCGGCAGCAAATGAAATCATAGAAGCTCGCATAGCTTTTGATAAAGAGTACACCATAGAGTATATAAATGAGGGTTTACACCTTGATGATAGCATCATAAAGTATAAAGTTACAGACAAGTCAAGCAACCCTATAAACGATGCGAAATTAAAAATAATCATAACAAGACCAAATAACCATAAATATGATCAGACACTAGAGACTTTTAATGTCAATGATGGCATCTACAGTTTTGAGTCTATAAAGATACCAGTAGAGGGTAGATGGGATATTATGGCTAAGGTAAATGTTGGCGAACTTGAAAGATACTACAACATAAAAGCAGATACAAGAAAAGATGAGATTTTAGAATATTAGACTATAATATTCCTTATGCAAAACAAAACAATTATCCTCCCAACAGCTCGTGCGATTCGCCACGAGCTACTTCAGTTTAAAGATCAAACACTTTTTTTACCAAACTACATAAGTATGAGCGAGTTTCTCTCAAAGCTGTGCATCGTAAAAGATATGAAGATGGTAGATGAAGATAGTAGGGTTTTACTTCTTTTAGAAGCTTCAGACTTTAACTCATTTTCCTCGCTTCGCATCGAGAGAAACTTCTTTACTTTTACAAAAAACTCTTCATATATTTTCAAGTTTTTTCAAGAGCTTAGTGCTGAGATGTATGATATAAATGAGCTTGATACTTCTGATATATATGCAGAGTATGAAGAGCACATTAGCATACTCCAAGAGTTGTATAAACGATTTGAAAATCTCTGCAATGAGAGAAAAATACTAGACAGAATCTTTTTATCAAAGCTTTATGAGTTTAACAGCTCCTATATAAATGAGCATAAAGAGATAGAACTAAGAGCAGTTGGTCACATTACAAACTTTGAGTTTGAACTTCTAGAGAAGTGCTGTGCCTATTCAAACATCACTATTATCTTTGATGCAACGAAGTTTAACTCTAAGATGCAAGAGAGATTGGCACATATTGCAGAGATAGAGTTTGAAGTGGGATTTAGATATAAAATATCACTAAACACTAAAGAAGTGCTAGAAAAAGAGCCGATAAAACAGAACAAAAGTATAAGCTGTGAATCTTTTAGCCAAAATCTACTACAAGTCGCGTTTGCGAAGAAAAAGATTTACGATTTTATAAAAATGGGTTATGAGGCAAAAAACATCGCTATTGTTTTACCAGATGAGAGTACGGCAAAGCATCTAAGAGATTTTGATAAGCTAGGTAACTTTAACTTTGCCATGGGCGAGCCATTTAACACATCACTCATCTACCAAAAGATAAACGCTTCAACAATGGCGATAGAGAACGCATCACAAGAAAACTTCGCAAGACTTCAAAGATTTGGCGATGAGATATACAAAGAGCTCTTTGGCATCTACTATAAAAAAACTCATGAGATAGATGCTACTAAACTTCTAAACTCCTTTTTAGAGTTATGCGAAGTTACATCTGAGCAGAAGAAGATATATAATGAACAGGTATATCTGCTAAAAAATATACTCCCAAGCATGAAAGAGATGAGTGTAAAATCTCTCATATCAATGTTTTTACAAAGATTAAATAGCACAGCCTTAGATGATGTAAGAGGTGGTGAAGTTACCGTCATGGGATTACTAGAGACTAGAGCCATCAGCTTTGACGGGGTTATCATTCTTGACTTTAGCGACGCAAATGTTCCAAAGCGAAGTGATAAAGATATGTTTTTAAACACAAACATAAGAGAGATGGCAAGCTTGCCAACTATGAGTGACAGAGAAAACTTACAAAAATACTACTACGAGATGCTAATAAACTCAGCAAAAGAGGTAGCCATCTCCTATGTAAGCTCACAAGAGAGCAGTCCATCTAGGTTTTTAAAGCATCTAGGCATTAAAGAGCAAAACAATTTCGCAGAGCAAGACTACGCAGAGATACTCTTTTGTGAGTCTAGAGAACAAATTGCACCAAAAGAGGATGAGATAAGACTCGCCTATAGTTTTAAAGATGTAACGCTCTCAGCAACAAAGTTAAAAATATTTCTAACCTGCAAAAGAAGATACTACTACAAATATATAAAAGCCATAAAAAACCATGAAATCCCAAAAGATATGCCAGCTGAGCATGAGATAGGAACAGCTGTTCATGAAGCTTTGAAAAATCTATATACGAAAAAAAGTTTTTACAGAGATAAAGAAGAGCTAAAAAAGGATTTGCACACAGAGTTAGATGCAGTTCGTGGTAAGAGTGAGCTAGATAAGTATCTCATCGAGCTACAAAAGAGAAGACTAGAGGCATTTTGTATTTTTGAGATAGAGAGATTTAGTAATAGCTATAGAGTCTTTGCTTGCGAGAAAGAGCTAAAGAGTACCTATGCTGGGATGAAGCTTATGGGGACAATAGACAGGATAGATATCAAAGATAATATCTTAGAAGTTCTTGACTACAAAACAGGCTCATACCCAACATTTACAGCAAAAAACTTTAGCGAAGCGACAGATTTTCAGCTGGAGTTTTACTATCTTTTAGCTTCACAGCTTAAAGAAGTTAGCTCCTGCGGATATTATGATTTAAAAGAGACAAAGATAGCAAATGAGAGTTTTTTACAAGAGAAACTAGAGATTTTAGCCTCACATATAAAAGATTTACTCATGATAGAAGAGGTAAATTTTGAGCTGTGTGAAGATATAAAGCATTGCCAATATTGTGAATATAAAATCATGTGTGGCAGAGAGTGAGTAGCTAGTAAAAACTTTTCTAGTTCCAATGCTCTGCGTTGGAACTCATATATATCTGAGTTACAGTTATATATATAGACTCCCACGCGGAGCATGGGAGCCAGATAGACTTGAGTGATAAAAAAAAGGCAGTAAACATGTTTAAACAAAACCTAGCTTATGAAGCGAGTGCTGGAAGTGGTAAGACTTTTATGCTTGTAGTTCGTTATCTCTCTTTGCTTTTTTTTGGTGCATCTCCTTCAAAAATCTTAGCACTCACTTTTACAAACAAAGCAGCCTATGAGATGCAAGAGAGGATAGTTCAGACTTTAGAGGAGTTAGAGAGTAGGGGCGAATTAGATGAGATAGTAGAGGTTACTGGTCTAAAAAAGGCAGAGCTACTCAAAAACAGAGATGAGATTTTAGAGAAGTTTCTAAACTCAAACTCTAAAATCATGACCATAGATAAGTTTTTCTCACACATCCTACGAAAGTTCTCACTCTACGCTTCACTCATGCCAGACTTCACAACTATGGGCTCTCAACATGAGTTAAAACTCCTCTCACGCTTTTTAAAAGAGGTGGAAATTGCAAGAAAAAAAGATACACTCATCACGCTCTCGCTTCAATCAAACAAGAGACTTACAGATATTTTTACACTTTTAGATGAGTTTTATATCAAGCAACAAGAACTATTACACTTAGAGTTTAAAAAAGAGGAGTTCTTGCACTATGAAGATATAGCGCTAACCCATTTAGAGAGCCTGAGAGAGATAGTGAGTAGATGCAAAGCGGCTTCTTCTACTGTTATAAACTCAGTAGATGCCACGACTTTTACAGGCTTGCTAGAAAAGAGTTGGCTAGGTCGTGAGAGTCTTGACTATAGAACATTTTCAAAGTGTTTTACTCCAGAGATGGATGTGCATCTAAGAGAGATTCAAGATGCCATTAAAGCGCACACAAGAGCAAAAGAGCAGAACTTCTTTTACGCACTAAGTGAGCTCACTCACATCTATGAAAAGGCAAAAAAAGCACTATATATGGAAGATAGTGAGCTAAGTTTTAACGATGTCACACTCTTAGTATATAAGATTTTAAAAGAGCAGATTGATAGTGAATTTTTGTACTTTAGACTAGATGCCAACATTGAACACATTCTTTTAGATGAGTTTCAGGACACTAGCATCTTGCAGTATGAGATACTAAAACCGCTCATTAGTGAGATAGTCTCAGGTAGCGGAGTAAAAGAGGAAGCGAGTTTCTTTTTTGTTGGAGATGTGAAACAGTCTATATATAGATTTCGTGGTGGTGTGAGCGCACTCTTTGGAGAGGTTGTGCGTGAGTGTCATACAGAAGTTGAAGCTCTTCTTACAAACTACAGATCTCAAAAAAATATCATAGAGTTTGTAAATGAGACATTTAAAGATAAGATAAAAAACTATGCACCACAAAAGACAAGGTTAGATGCTGATGGCGGATATGTTGAAGTAAGAGAGAGCGAGGACATCCTAGATGCTACACTTGCTAAAACAAAAGAGCTCATAAGCTTAAACGCAGACATAAACGAGATAGCTATACTCTGTGCTACAAACGGAGATGGCGAAGTTATAAAAGAGCTTTTAGAAGAGAAAAATATTGAAGTAGTCACAGAGACAACAACAAAACTTATAAACCAAAGAAGTGTAAAAGCGGTTTTGGAGTACCTGAAGTATCTGTACTTTGATGAAGATATCTATAGGTACAACTTTTTTGCACTCATCCAAAGAGATGCAGAGATTATCGCAAAAGTAGATTTGAAAAAAGCAAAACTCTCACAGCTCATAAAAGGCGCCATAGATAAGTACAGACTATTTAGTGATGACTTTCACCTTATCCGCTTTTTAGATGCCATCAGCGCTTATGATGATATAGAAGCTCTACTTTTTGAGTATGAGAGACTTGACATTAGTGCTGCTGCATCTGACATAAGTGGAGTAAGAGTTCTGACTATTCACAAGTCAAAAGGACTAGAATACGAGCATGTCATAGTTATGGATAGGCTCAAAAAAGCCCCACCAGCTAGAGATGCCATAGTTTATGAATACGATGGCATCAAGCTAAGAGATGTTTACTTAAGAGTAAAGGGGCGAGATGAGTTAGATGAGGGGTACGCCGAGGCACTAGCAAAAGAGAAAATCTTAGCAAAGGAAGACACTCTAAATGCTCTCTATGTCGCATTTACAAGGGCAAAAGAGAGTCTTTGCGTTGTAGCAAAACTAAAAGATTCTAGCTTTGATATCTTAGAGTTAAAAGCCCAAACTCTAGGGGAAAAACCAAGCCCAAATGTGTTGCAAAAAAGAGACGAGCAGACAAATGAGATGCTTTATGAGTTTAGCTACGAAGAGCTATATTATGGAACTCAAAGTGATATCTTAAAGCTAGAAGAGCCACAAGAAGAGGATTTAAAGGCTATGAATTTTGGTATAGCCCTTCACTATATGCTTGAGATGCTGGCAGATTTTTCAATAAATAGCATAACAAATGCAAAAAATATGATGCTAAACAGATATGGATATACACTAGAAGTAGATGAGATAGATGAGATAGAGAGTAGAGTTATAAAACTACTTGAAAATGAGAAATTTACCTTAAAACTCAATGGCGAAATCTATAAAGAGCAAGCGCTTCGCTATAAAAACAATCTTAGATATATAGACTTGCTGATAAAACACAGAGATGGAAGTTTTACAGTCATAGACTACAAATCAAGCCAAAACCACGCCCAAAATCATGAAGCCCAAGTAAGAAACTATATGGAAGCGATAAGAGAGATAACGAAACAAAAAGTAAGTGGGTGTATAGTTTATTTACAAGACTCTACTTTGGATACTATACTCAGAGAAGTCCTTTAAAACAAGGTGTTATAAGCATTGCATGCCACAAAGCTAGGGGATGAGAATTTTGCTTTTAAAGAGATGTTAATTTTGATATAATCATTGCCTAGATTAACATAAGGAAAGACGATGAAGAAGTATATTTGCGATGTTTGTGGTTGGATTTACGATCCTGAGATTGGCGACCCTGATGGAGATATAGCTCCTGGGACCGCATTTCTTGATATTCCTGATGATTGGGTTTGTCCTGAGTGTGGAGTATCAAAAGAGGACTTTTCTCCCTATGATGGAGAGTAATTGATTCTCTCGTTTTTTGAGGGATTTTTACTCGGACTTGGTGCGGCTGTCCCACTAGGTCCGATAAATATTCTTATAATGAATGAAGCTATAAAAGAGTACAAAAGTGCGGTAATGATAGGTCTTGGAGCGATGAGTTCTGATATTATCTATCTCTTTTTAATCATGCTTGGACTTGTGGCTTTTTTCAAACAACCTTATATTTTAAACTCTCTCTCTTTTTTTGGAGCTATTTTTCTTATTTACCTAGCGTATGGTATTTTTAAAAGCAGAAATAATAAGCAAGCAGTGGGTCAAGTATCTAAAAAAAACAGTTATTCAAAACTCTATATAAAAGGGTTGACTCTAACTTTTATAAATCCATATACTATAGGTTTTTGGTTAAGTGTTTCAGGCTTTGTAGTATCTAAAGAGCTAGAAATGTTTAGCACTCTCTTTGGGATGCTTAGTGCCATAGCGCTTTGGATAACCATCATGCCATACCTAGTTCATAGATCTAAACATAGGATATCGCCTAGAGTCTCTTACTGGATAAACATCTTCTCAGCGATGATTTTGCTAAGTTTTGGACTGGCAATGTTTGTAAATTTACTAAGCAATTTACAAACTTAAGATAACCATAAATCTCTCTCTGGCTCCCACGCTCTGCGTGGGAGCCTATATATATTTAGCTCAGATACATATGAGTTCCTACGCAGAGCGTGGGAACTAGGGAAAGCATTACCCACTTTAAAGTCACACTTTTAGAAGCTTAAAATAAACATAAATAAAGCCATATTTAAGCTTATATGGTTATACTTCCGCCAAGAAAATAAAAAGAAAGGTTCTAAGGTCATGAAATTTACAAAAATTGCAACTTCTGAACAAATCGATCAAAAATGGGTTTTGATTGATGCAGAGGGTAAAACTTTCGGTCGTATGATTACAGAAGTAGCTACTATACTTCGTGGTAAGAATAAGCCTTGTTATACTCCAAATATTGATTGTGGTGACTTCGTAGTTATCATCAACGCTTCTAAAGCTAAGTTCAACGGACTTGGTAAAGTGGCAAACAAAGAGTATTTTTCTCACTCAGGTTACTTTGGTAGCACAAAGAGCGTTAAAATGACTGAGCTTTTAGCAAAAAATCCAGAGAAACTATATAAATTAGCTACTCGTGGTATGCTTCCTAAAACTAAGCTTGGCGCTAAAATGCTTAAAAAATTAAAAATTTATGCAGGTGATACTCATCCACACACTGCACAAATAGCAAAGTAAGGACAAGCAGATGGCAAAAATTTATGCAACAGGACGCCGTAAAGCGTCAATCGCAAAAGTATGGTTAACTCCAGGAACAGGTAACATCACTATCAATGGTCTTTCACTAGACGCATGGTTAGGTGGACTTGAAGCTAAGAAACTTCGTGTTAAACAGCCACTTGCTTTATCAAAGCAAGAGACATCAGTTGATATCGTTGCTACTACTTTAGGTGGTGGTTTTGGTGGTCAAGCAGATGCTCTTCGTCACGCTATTTCTCGTGCATTAGTATCTTTTAACCCTGAAATTAAAGCTATTTTAAAACCAGCTGGTATGATGACTCGTGATTCAAGAGTTGTTGAGCGTAAGAAGCCAGGTAAGCGTAAAGCTCGTCGTTCTCGCCAATTCTCTAAGCGTTAATCAATACCCCTTTGGTGTCCCGAATTTATTTGGGTCACTCTTTTACAACTGCGAACTTGTTTGTGGTTGTAAAAAAACTTACAATTACCAATAAACTTTACGATTCTTAAATATCCCTCAATCCTCTTACAAACCTAAACCCCAGCTACAAACTCTTCTCACTAGCGATTAATAATATTTCATATATAATACTCTCAATTTTAAAAAAGGTAGTTTATGAAAAAATTTCTTATAGTTTTAATTTTAGTTGTAGGAGTCGTAGTCCTTCTGCCTGTTGTAGGCAATAGCATGGTTCAAAAAACATTAAAAGAAAACATTGACCTCTTTTGTGCAAATGGAATAGATATACAGAACGAAACCACAGAAAATAGCTACCTAAATACAAAAAATCATTATGAATTTATACTAAGAGATGCACCAAAGTTTGTAAAATTTATAAACCAATACTCAGATGCACAACTACCTCCTTATGTTGAAGCGGCTATTGGTGGTGTAACGATTGGTGTAGATATAGAGTATAGTAATTTTCCGATTGGCTCTAAAATAATCCTTGATATTTATCCTATAACACTTCCTGAAGAGTTAGAGCAAGAGCTAAAACAAGAGAGCATAAATTTTTATAACTATATAGATAAGCTTCTTCAAGCAAAAGGTGTGCTCTACCATATGAATTACTATATCTCTAAGAATATTTTTGATGGATTTATTAAGAATATAGATGAGAAGTATGTTTTTGATAATGGAAACGAGTTGGTATTTAAGCTCCTTGATGCAACTTACTATGGAGAGGGCCCCATCATCGCTCCAAAGGGTATTCATACAAACATTTCAGAAATTACTCTAGATGTTAAAGCAGACAATCAAACAATAGCCTTTAGGGCAAAAGATTTAAAATCTGCGTCAACATTTGAATCACAAAGCACATACGCATCTAGCGCTTCTTTAGAGAGTTTTTCGTTTCTTTTAAAAGAGCAGCGAGAGAAAAAGCTAGGTCTATTTTTAGAAGAGTTTAAAGTAAATATCTCATCAAATGTTCAAGCAAATGCAGGAGAATTTTACACAAAAATGTCGTTTAAAGAGATGGAGATAAATAGTAAAGATGTGCAAAGCATCAAGGTAAGTGAAGCCAACTACGATATCTCGTTAGATGGAGTTGATAAAGATTCATTTGAAGAGTTTAGGGTCTTAACTTCACATGCAAATGCTACAAACTCACCAGATTTTGAGCAAAAACTTCAAAAAGTAGTTACGAGAATATTCTCTAAAGGACTATCTTTAAGCATCCCTGATCTGTCTATAAAGGAGATTAGAGTTGATAATGAAGAGCCAATAGATGGCTTCAAGTTTATGGCGAGAATGACACTAAGCGAAAATCCAAATCTAGAACAAAATCTAAAATCATCACCTAAAGAGGTACTTGAACATATAAACCTAGCATCAACTCTAAAGCTCTCAAAGGGCTTTTTTGCCTTTATAAAGAAAAATGCACCATTAGTAGGTTTAGCAGGCTCGTTTGCAAAAAAGGAAAATGATAAGCTTGTTTTTGAGGTTAAACTAAATGCTGGAGTCCTTAGCATCAACGATAAAGCGATGAACTAAAAGAGATGAAGTTTTTAATATTTGTTTTTTTATCTATAAATATTTTTGCATCAACCTTGCAACTAGCTACGTCAACAAATCCATCAAGGTTAAATCCGCTTCTTGCTACTGATTCTAGCTCATCAGAGATAGCATCTTTTTTATTTAATGGGCTTGTGAAATTTGACAAAGATGCTACCGCGATAATCGGGGATTTAGCAGAGGAGTTTTACTTTCTTGATGAGACGACACTTATCTTTAAGCTCCGTAAAAATGTTAAATGGCATGATGGTAAAAACTTTAGCGCAAAAGATGTCGTATTTACCTATAAAATTCTTATCTCACCACAAGTAGTGTCTCCCTATAGTTCAGATTTTAGATTTGTAAAGAGTGTTGAGATGCTAGATGATTATACGATTAGAGTAACTTATCACGAGCCTTACTTTAAAGCTCTTGAAGTGTGGATGATGGGGATACTTCCTGAGCATATTTTAAAAGGTGAAGAGAATCTGATGAACTCAAAATTCAACACCTCTCCAATAGGCACAGGAGCATACAAACTCCATCAGCTTGAGCATTCTAAAAGCATCATACTTGTAGCTTTTGATGAGTATTTTGAGGGAAGGGCGAAGATAGATAAGATTTCATTTAGTATCATAGCTGATCCTATGACACGTTTTTTAATGTTAAAATCATCAGCTCTTGATGTGGGAAGTATAGAGCCAATGCAGTTTGAGAGACAATTAAACCCTGAATTTTTCCAGAAGTTTAATATCTATGAAAATATCTCACGCTCTTACACCTACCTAGGTTTTAATCTAAGGCTAGAAAAATTTCAAGATGCAAGAGTTAGAGAGGCTCTCTCTTTAGCCATTGATAGAGAGGAGATAGTCGATATTCTATTTTTTAGCCATGCTAAGGTTTGTACAGGCCCTTTTTTGCCAAAAACTAAAGCTTTCAATCCAGATGTAAAAGCCCCAGAACCAGATATAAAAAAAGCAAAAGAGCTTTTAAAAGAAGCTGGATACGATGAGAGCAACCCTTTTACGTTTGAGATTGCCACATCGAATGCAAGTGCTGTTAGACCATACGCAGCGCAGATAATTCAGCATCAGCTAAAGAGGGCTGGAGTTGTGGTAAGCTTAAGAGTGATGGAGTGGCAAGCTTTTTTAAATATGGTGGTTTTTCCAAATAAGTTTGATAGTGTCCTCTTAGGCTGGGGACTCTCTCCAACACCTGACCCTTATGTTTTTTGGCATAGCGATAATGATAGAAAGAGTGGTTTTAATCTAACAGGTTATAAAAATGAAAGATTAGACAAAATGATAGAAGCTTCGCAAAGTATGATAGATAGAGATGAGTTAGCAAAGTTATGGCAAGAGATGTTTGCTATGATAGTAAAAGATAATCCATACCTGTTTTTATACATACCAAACTCAATAACGACAGTAAATAAAAATATAAAAAATATAGTGCCAAGCCAAAGCGGCATCTGGCACAACTACATAGAATGGGAGAAAAATTGATAATACTTTTTGATTTAGATGGGACACTTATAGACTCAACCGAGGCTATAGTTGAGAGTTTTCACCACTCTTTTAAAACATACAATTATTCTCATCCAAAAGATGAACAAATCACTGCGCTTATAGGCTATCCATTGGACATAATGTTTGGCGAATTAGGAGTAGATAAGAGTCGTGTCTGGGACTTTGTAGATACATATAGAGATAATTATAGAGAGATATCTACTCAAAAAACCATACTTTTGCAAAATGCTAAGGAGGCAGTGCTCCTTGCAAGTGAGTTTGCAACTTTAGGAATAGTTACCACTAAAACAGGAAAGTTTTCTAAGGTTTTGATGGAGCATTTTGAACTTATGCATTACTTTGAGGTGCTTATTGGTCGTGAGGATGTAGAGCGTCCAAAACCAGATGCCGAGCCTATTATTAAAGCTCTTGAAGTACTTCAAAGCAGTGATAAAGATATTTGGATGATTGGGGATACAAAACTAGACCTCATAAGTGCAAAAGCTGCGAATGTTAACTCCATCGGCGTTTTGAGTGGGTATGATGATTTTGACGCTTTAAAAGAGCATACAAATGTGATATTTAGTGATGCTTTAGGGGCAGTTGAGTACCTTAAAAATAAGTAAAATAGAAATATTTGTGTTAGTTGTTAAAAAAGTTTATAGACTCAAGCTGTATTTAAGAGCAACTTCTCTAAAATACAGCTTAATAGAACTAAAAAAATCTTACTATATTTAAAAGAAGGAGAACTTATGCTAGAAATTAGATGGCATAGTCGTGCTGGACAAGGCGCTGTTACGGGGGCGAAAGGTTTAGCAGATGTGATTTCTACAACTGGTAAACATGTACAAGCGTTTGCATTTTATGGATCTGCTAAGCGTGGAGCAGCAATGACTGCTTACAATCGTGTTGATGATAAAGTGATTATGAATCATGAAAAGTACATGAAGCCAGATTTTGTATTTGTCATCGACCCTGCATTAGCATTTACAACTGATGTTACTATAAATCATAAAGACAATACAAAATATATTATAACTACTCACTTAACTAAAGAAGAGCTTGTAAAAGCACAACCTAAACTTGAGGGTAAAGAAGTATATACTGTTGATTGTATCACTATAGCAAATGAAACTATTGGTCGTCCTATCCCAAACACGCCAATGCTAGGTGCATTTATGAAAGTCTCAGAGATGTATGATATAGAATTTTTTAAAGAGAGTATGAAGAGAATTCTTGCAAAACTACCACAAAAGATCGTTGATGCAAATATGGTTGCAATACAACGAGCTTATGATGAAGTGAAATAAGGAGCTTATGATGGCAAAAAAAGGCTGGGACGAATTTGAAATAGGGGCTATGCTTCGCTCGTTTGATGGTAAGATTGATGATATTGCAGGAACTAGACAAGAAGATCGTGATTATTCAGAAAATAGTTCTTATACGGCTAGTGTTGCTGATTGGAGACTAATTAAGCCAGTATTTAACAAAGATTACTGTATTGACTGTCAATTTTGTTGGGTTTACTGTCCAGATGTTTCTATAATATCAAGAGATAAGAAAATGATAGGTATAGATATGGATCACTGTAAAGGCTGTGGAATCTGTGTTGAGGTTTGTCCTACAAACCCTAAATCACTGCTAATGTTTCCAGAGCAAGAAGAAGAAGAGGCAGCGATAGCATCATGGCCTGCAAAAAATGAGGAGAAGTAATAATGGCATTTGATAAAATGGAATTAAAAGATATTGAAGTATGGGATGGCAACTTTGCAGCTGCTCAAGCTTTAAGACAGTGCCAAATTGATGTGGTTGCTGCTTACCCAATTACTCCATCAACTCCTATCGTTGAAGGTTATGCAAAATTTTTATCTGATAACTATATAGAGGGTGAATTTGTTATGGTTGAATCCGAACACGCTGCAATGTCTGGCTGTATCGGTGCAGCTGCTGCTGGTGGTCGTGTGGCAACTGCTACATCTTCACAGGGTTTCGCTCTTATGGTTGAAACACTCTACCAAGCATCTGGTATGCGTCTTCCAATAGTTTTAAATGTGGTAAATCGCGCATTAGCATCTCCACTAAATGTAAATGGCGATCATTCAGATATGTATCTAGGCCGTGATAGTGGTTGGATTCAAATCGATGCTTATTGTCCTCAAGATGCTTATGATTTAAACTTTATAGCATTTAAAGTCAGTGAAGATCACGATATAAGACTTCCTGCAATGGTTCATCAAGATGGGTTTATGACTTCTCATACAGCTCAAGGTGTTCACACACTATCTGATGATGTTGCTTACAACTTTGTTGGAAACTACAAACCAATGAACGATATGCTTGACTTCGAACATCCAGTAACTCATGGTGTTCAAACAGAAGAAGATTGGCATTTTGAGCATAAAGCTCGCCAACATAATGACCTTATGACAAAAGTTTTACCAAAAATTCAAGAAGCGTTTGATGACTTTGAAAAACTATCAGGTCGCAAATATAACATCGTAGAAGAGTATGACACTAAAGATGCAGATGTATGTGTAGTTTGTCTTGGTTCTTCAGTTGAGACTGCCCGTGAAGTAGCGCTTGAGATGAGAGCAAAAGGCATAAAAGCTGGTGTAGTAGGAATACGCGTTATAAGACCATTTCCTTTTGAGCAAGTAAGAGATGCTTTAAAAGATATTAAATCTATTGCGGCACTTGATAGATCATCTCCAAACGGTGCAGCAGGAATGCTATTTAATGAAATTGCAGGAGCACTATTTAACACTGACACAAAAGCACTCCTATCAGGATATGTTTATGGTTTAGGTGGCCGTGATTTAACTAAGGCACATTTAGTAGATCTCTTTAAAGAGCTTCAGGCAAATGTTGATGCTGGTAAAGTAACAACTCCATTACAACAGTTTATCGGTGTTCGTGGACCGAAACTATCATATTTATAGGAGAATACTATGAGTGAAATGAAAAAAATAAAAAACTTAAAAGAGTTCTCAACATCAGCAGATCGCTTTGAAGGTGCTAACCTTTTATGCCCTGGTTGTGCGCACTCTATCATTGTTCGTGAAGTTTTAAATGCGACAAATGATGACTTAGTTCTATCTGCTTCTACAGGTTGTTTAGAAGTTTGTACCGCAGTTTATCCATATACATCTTGGGATGCTTCATGGATTCACATTGGTTTTGAAAATGGCTCTACTGCAGTTGCAGGCGCTGAAGCAATGTATAAAGCTCTTAAGACAAAAGGTCGTCTAAAGCAACCAGATCGTAACCCTAAATTTGTATCTTTTGCAGGCGATGGTGCTTCTTATGATATTGGTTTTCAGTGGATTTCTGGATGTATGGAACGTGGTCACAATATGATGCATATCGTACTTGATAATGAAGTTTATGCTAATACTGGTGGACAAAGATCATCTTCAACTCCAATAGGTGCAAGTGCTACTACTTCACCAGCTGGCCGTATAAGTTATGGTGAGAAGAGAAACAAAAAAGACATGGTATCTATCATGGCATCACACCATATTCCATACTCTGCACAAGTCTCTCCAAACAAATGGAAAGATATGGTTAAAAAAATCCAGCACGGTTTTGCAGTAGATGGTCCAGTATTTATAAACGCTGCATCTCCATGTACAACTGAGTGGAAATTTGACCCTAAAGACACTATGACTATAGCTGACCTAGCAACTGATTCATTGGTTTTCCCACTATATGAAATTATAGATGGTAGAGAGTTAAATATCACATATAGACCTAAAAATATAGTTCCAGTAGAAGACTATCTAGCTGCACAAGGTCGTTTTAAGCACCTTTTTAAGGATCAATATAAGTATCTTATAAAAGAGTGGCAAGAGAGAATTGACGATAACTGGGCATATCTACAAAGAAGAGAAGAAGCAAAAGTTTAAAGGCCACACAGGGCGAGGCTAAAGCTCATCTAGCTCCCATGCTCTGCGTGGGAGTTTATATATAGACTTGAACTCGGTTATATATAAGTTCCAACGCAGAGCATAGGAACTAGGGAGATTCTAGCTTCGGCGCATCTTCCATCTCAGACACGGCAGGCTTATAGCCTAGCCTTAGCCCGAGATAAAAACAATCTTCTCCAAATCTCTCTCGTTGTACCTCTCCTGAGGGGTAACGCATAACAAGTACTCAAACCTACTTTACAACTTAGTTAAGCAACTTCAATATAAATAAATCTAAAAATGATAGAATACTACTAATAAATTGCGCTAGTGCAATGGGCTTCCTGCCGAAGGAAACTAAGCGTTAGCGCATACTTCCTTGCATCTAACTCCCATGCTCTGCGTGGGAGTTTATATATAGACTTGAACTCGGATATATATGAGTTCCAACGCAGAGCGTAGGAACTAGGTAGGAAGCGCCCTTGGGGTATTAGCGTGACAAAATAAGAAGCACTAGTGCCGAGGGCTTTCTGCCGAAGGAAACTAAGCGTTAGCGCAGTTAAAGGGACTTGTTCCTTTAGCGTGACAAATAAAATTAAGGAATACAAGATGCCATTATTAGACTCATTCACAGTAGATCACACAATTATGCCAGCTCCAGCAGTTCGCAAGGCTAAGGGGATGAAGACTCCAAATGGAGACGATATTACAGTTTTTGATTTGCGTTTTGTAAAGCCAAATGAAGAGACTCTATCATCAGAAGGTATACATACATTGGAGCACCTTTTTGCAGGCTTTATGAGGGACCACTTAAATTCTGATAAAACTGAGATTATAGATATCTCTCCTATGGGATGCAGAACAGGGTTTTATATGAGCGTAATTGGCCAGCCAGATGAAGAGGTAGTTGTAAAAGCGTGGGAAGACTCTATGAGGGATGTTTTAGAAGTAAAAGAGCAAAAAGATATCCCAGAGTTAAATATTTACCAATGTGGAACATATAAGATGCACTCACTTAGCGATGCAAAAGAGATTGCAAAGGCAGTTTTACGAAAAGATATAGACATTATGGATAATGATGCGCTTGCACTTGACCTATCAAAGGTAGAAGATTAGATGTATATCCTCTTACCTATGAGTAGTGATGATGTAAGCTCATCATCACTATGTAAAATAGCAGATGCTAAGGTTTGGACTCAGATTTTAGTGGAAAATGGAGAGCTTGTTGAGACAAATCATTCTAATGATAAAGATAGCTTTGAAAGTCTTAGTGAATGTGCAGTTGTGATAGATGACAATGAATATGTATGGCCATTTATGGAGCAAAATATGATGGTTTTAGTAGCTCATACACAGAGAAGTATAGAAGATATAGTAGAAGCTTATCTCTTTAAAGAACTCCACGAGTTAGCTTACTAGAGATGAATTTAGATAAGTTTTTACAACTCTTTAATCCATACCCAGGAAACCGTTATTTACAAATAAGTACACAAGAAGATGAGATAACAAAAGAGTTAAAAATACTTTTAGATGCAGTTGATGGAAAGCTAAACCTAGCTCTCTTTAATGAGCAAAATCTAAACTTCTCACAACTCTTTAGAGCTAGCCCAAGAGATCATGACAAAGTCATCATCCAAGACGTACTAAGCAGACATGAAAACCCTAAAATGATTCTAAAGTTAGCATACCAAACTCTAGCCAACAGTGCAAATATAATCATTTTAGAAAAAAAAGGCACAACAGATATAGCCAGCACAAAAATCCTACTAGAAGAGTTAGAATTTCGCTCAGCTAATGAGATAGATATACTAAAAGACTACGACCTAATCATGGCAAAAAAGATGCACATGTGGGGTAATGGTTTATAAATTTAAAAGATAAAATTTAATAATGCACAAATTTAACAACCCTCTGCACGAAATCACTTTAAGTGACGATGGCTCATTTACCGCCTACTCAAAAGAGTATGATGAACACTATCACTCCACTAAAGATGGAGCTTTAAAGGAATCTCTTTTAAAGCATGTTGTTCCAACTATGAATGAGATGCGAGATAAAGATGAGATAAATATTTTAGATATCTGTTTTGGACTTGGTTTTAATACTCTTGCCTCGCTTCATTATCATAAGAAACACTCCTCAAATCAGCGATTAAATATCTACTCTCCAGAGCTAGATGCAAAGCTTATAGAGTCACTAAAAGAGTTTAGTTACCCAGAAATTTTTGATGAGTTTAGACACATTATAGAGGAGCTCTCAACAAATAAAATTTATAGCGATAATAATTTTCATATAGAGATATTTGCAGGAGATGCAAGAGAGTATATTAAGAGATTTAGAGATAAGTTTGACATAGTTTACCAAGACGCTTTTTCTCCAAAAGTAAACCATGCACTTTGGACAAAAGAGTATTTTAGAGATGTCGCATCTTCTATGAAAGAAGGTGGCATCTTAAGCACATACTCAACTGCACTAGCTACAAGACTAGCACTCTATGAAAATGGTTTTAATCTCTATCTTAACAAACAAGATGGCATAAGAGATGCGACTATAGCATCTAAACAAAACCTTAAAGAGTTTGAGCTACTAGATATGGAGCATAAAATTAGATGCAATCCTGATGCAAAGTCCTTGAGGGATTAGGGGAAGCTTACTAGTTCCCATGCTCTGCGTGGGAATTCATATATATCTAAGTTGTAGTACATATATAGACTCCTACGCGGAGCGTTGGAGCCAGAGAAAGATGGAAACCTACAAGATATAAGAGAGGAAATAGCTCTTTATCTCACCAATAATATGCAATATACGATCTTTATTTTCAAAAAATATCTCATATATAGATTTAGAAATAATTGTCTTATTTTACTAGTTCCCATGCTCTGCGTGGGAATTCATATATATCTAAGTTGTAGTACATATATAGACTCCTACGCGGAGCGTTGGAGCCAGAGAAAGCTTAACATCCTTTTCGGAAGCGAGGCTTGAGCCTCGTAGAAAATTTTATTAGTTTTTATGCTCTGCGTGAGAGGCTTTTGAGAGATTAGTACCTAGCAGAGATAGAGTCTATTTCGCTCCAAGAAACAGAGGATTTAGCTTTTGATTGATGAGAGATTATGTGTGAGATATATCTTGCAAACATATCGGTCTCGATATTTACCTTTGTGCCCTTTTTGTAGTTCTTAAAAAGAGTCTCTCTCATGGTTATTGGGATTATTGTGAGTCTAAAACTATCTTCACTTACATCATTTACAGTCAAGCTCACTCCGTCGATGGTTATGGAGCCTTTTGGCACGATAAAGGGGATAAACTCTCTGTCTATTTCTATAAAAACATCATAAGAGTTTCCATTTTGTTTTATCTCTTTTATAGTGCCTATAGCATCTACATGACCTTGAACCACATGACCCTCAAACCTATCGCCCATCATCATAGCTGGTTCTATATGAACTTCATTTTTGTAGTTTTGTGTAGCTAAAACCTTTTGTGACTCTCTTGAGAGCTCAACGCAAAAACCATCAGCCAAAAGCTCTACAACACTCAAGCAAGCTCCGTTTATGGCTATAGAGTCGCCTAGTTTTGCTTTGTATTTTGAAGAGATGCAGAGCTTCTCCCCTGTAAAACTTTTAACTCTTGCTATCTCTCTTATGAGTCCTGTAAACATTTACTTCCCCTTTATTAAAAGACTATTTGTCCATCTTCTTGTAGATTTTTAATAATATCTTTTGCTTTTTCATGACCCTTGTAAGCCGCTTGTCTGCAAAGCTCTAGCGCTTTATCGTGGTCTATTTCACACCCTATACCTTGGTCATAAAGTTGTCCTAAATTGTAGAGTCCTTCAGCTAAACCGCCCTCAGCCGCACGAGAAAAGCAGATAAAGCATCTTGCCTCATCTTGCACAACTCCATGACCATCTTTATATAAAACGCCAAGATTATTAAAAGATTCCAGATGTCCTCTTTTCGCTCCCTCTTCATACCAAAAAGCAGCTTCTGAGAAATTTTGCAGACATCCAAGCCCACGTTCAAGCATCAAAGCCACCTCATACATTGCAGGAATAACCTCTCTGATGGCAGCTTGCATATATAAATCATGCGCCTTAAACTGGTCATGCGCAACACCGCCTAAGCCATTCATATATAAAATAGCAAGATTAAAAAAAGCTAATGGATGCTCAAGGAGACTTGCTCCCTCATAAAGTTCTAATGCTTTTGCCTCGTCTTGTTCGCAGCCATGTGCGTTTTGGTACATAAAACCCAAAGATGTCATAGCCTCAGCATTTTTTTGCTCGGCTAATTCACCATAGAGTTCAAATGCGGTTGTGAAGTCTCCACTGTTGTAAGCTTCATGTGCTTTTTGTATCATGTTTTCTCATTTTCTGTTCGGATAGGGTGTCTATAGACCCTTTTGTTTGCTTGTTTTTCTTGAAAATCTTTTAAAATCTTCTCTTTAGCACTTAGAAGCTCATCTCTAATCTTATGCTCATCGCATCCATCGATCTCTTCATCAAACTCTAAAATCTCAGGAACATAATTTTTAAACATTTCTTTTGTATCTTTGCTCATTTTAAAATGCCTTAAGGAATTCTATATATTTAGTATGCAAATAATACTCAAAAATGCTAAAATTGCGCTTACGATGCAAAAGTGATAGGAAAAATTTTGATGAATTATGATGTAATAGTTATCGGTGGCGGACATGCCGGCGTAGAAGCGGCACTTGTGAGTGCTAGAATGGGCAAAAAAACTCTTATGATATCGATGTTAGCAGAGAATGTAGGAGCAACAAGCTGTAATCCTGCTATTGGTGGACTTGCAAAAGGGCACTTAGTTCGCGAGATAGACGCACTTGGTGGAGAGATGGGGCTTATCACAGATGAAGCAGGGATACAGTTTCGCATCCTTAACCATACAAAAGGTCCAGCAGTTCGTGGAACTAGAGCTCAAATCGATATGGATAGGTATAAAATTATTGCTAGAAATGTAGTGCTTAACACTCCAAACTTACATTTAGCACAAGAGACGGCAGACTCCTTAATCGTTGAAGAAAGAACTGTTAAAGGCGTAAGAACTGATCTATTAAATGAGTATAAAGCTAAAAAAGTGATTGTAACTTCAGGAACATTTTTAAATGGAATTATTCATGTAGGCGAAGTTCAAAAAAAAGGTGGGCGTTATGGAGAAGAGAGAAGTGAGAGTTTAAGCGCTTCTCTTAGAGATGATTGTGCTTTAACCATTGCACGTCTAAAAACAGGAACTTGTGCGAGAATAGATAGCTCAACTATAGATTTTTCTAACATGGAAGAACAAGGTGGAGACGCGCTTCCAAATCCTTTTAGTTTTCGTACAAACAGAGAAGAGTTTAGAGCTACAAAAAAACAACTTCCTTGTTTTATAGCCTATACAAATGAGAAAACTCATGAAATAATCTCTTCAAATTTCTACAGAGCACCACTTTTTACTGGTCAAATAGCAGGAAAAAGCCCAAGATATTGTCCAAGCATAGAAGATAAGGTAAGTAAATTTACAGATAAAGATAGACATCATATTTTTATAGAACCACAAACTATAGACAACACAGAGTGCTATATAAATGGTCTCTCCACCTCTCTTCCTCCAGAAGTTCAACGAGAAATGGTAAAGTCGGTAAAAGGGCTTGAAAATGCAAAAATAGTCCGTTATGGATACGCTATAGAGTATGACTTTGTAGATCCAAGAGAACTAAAACACTCGCTTGAGACAAAAAAGGTGAGCGGACTATATTTGGCTGGGCAGATAAATGGAACTACAGGTTATGAAGAAGCAGCAGCACAGGGTATTATGGCTGGCATCAACGCGTCTCTTTCACTAGAAGATAAAGAGCCACTTATTTTAAGACGAGATGAGGCCTATATTGGTGTTTTGATCGATGACTTAGTTACAAAAGGAACAAACGAGCCTTACAGAATGTTTACCTCTCGTGCGGAGTATAGACTTCTACTACGTGAGGAGTCAGCAGATACAAGACTTAGTCACTATGGACACGCTCTAGGACTTCTAAGTGATGAGTTTTACGAGAGTGTTAAGCTTAAAGATAAGCAGATAAAAGAGGGTGCTTTAGCTTTAGAAGAGAGAAAATTTACTCCAAACAAAGAGTTTATAGCCTTTTTAGAGTCTATTGATGAAGCACCAATTAAAGATATAACAACGGCAGCTCAACTCGTAGCAAGAAAGAGTTTTAACGTAGAAAAGATGTTAAAAATTGCTCCTGAATTAGAGAAGTATGATGACTATATAAAAGAAGAGATTTTTGTAGAAGCAAAATACGCAAGATATGTAGAGAAACAAACTTTAGAGATACAGCGAATGAAAAAGTACCTAAAAGTTGCTATCCCAGAGAGTTTTGATTTTAAAAGAGTTAGCGGGCTCTCAAGCGAGATAATAGAAAAACTAGAAACTTTCAATCCGCCAACACTGCAAGCTGCGATGAATATAAGCGGAATAACACCAGCCGCTATAGAGATACTTCATATCTATATAAGAATAGCCGCGAAAAATAAGTGAAATATTAGGCTCTGAAGCCACATAATGCGAAGTTTTTTTTTCTGGCTTCCATGCTCTGCGTGGGAGTCTATATGTGTACTACAACTTAGATATATATGAGTTCCCACGTAGAACGCGGGAAGTAGTGAGGCTCTGAAGCCATATAATGCAAAGTTTTTTGGCTCCCATGCTCCGCGTGGAAGTCTATATATGTACTACAACTTAGATATATATGAGTTCCCACGTAGAACGCGGGAACTAGTGAGATTGAAATATTACCTTAAAAAATATAAAATGGTGACTATAAACACCAATCAGGAGAAAATATGCTAAACCCTAAAACTTACTACTACGTTCATACAGGCCATCGTATCGGTTTGGATAGATTTAGACGAGCTTGTACGATTATCAGACTTTTAAAGGACGTTGATATCACACTTCTGTGCTCTGATTATCGTATCGCACAGATTGCCCATGAGTTTGGCGTAGAAAAGAGCGTGGGAGTTGATGTTGTGAGAAACATACCTCAGATTGCAAATCATGGTGACAAACTTATATTTGACTCGCAAGAAGCAAATCCTATTATGCTACAAGATATGCGAAACTATTTTTCAAAGTTTGTCCGCATTGGCGATAGTCCAAATGATAAAAAAGAGGATGGCGAGTTTTTGATATCTCCATATTTACAAGGCGATGGCATCTTAAATAGTTTGGTTATTGATGATAAGTATTTTGAAAATAAAGAAAAAACGATTGATATCTCTTTTTTCTTTGGAGATGATGATTATGATAAACAGCTTGAAAAAAACCTCTCTTTACTTGATGGTGTAGATGCTGATTTACTTCTAGGTTTTTACTACTTTTTTGATTATGAAGATATGTTAAAAGAGAAGTTTAAGAGACATTTTGAACTTGAAGATTATGATGATGTCATTCAAAAGTCAAAAATTCTCATAACTTCTTCACATCAAGCAGTTTTAGAAAATCTTGCATCCGGAGGAAAACCTATCTTTATTCAAAGAAGAGATTACCCAGAGGATTATTTAGAAATTTTTAAGAAACTAAACATTCCAGTAGTCAAAAACTACCAAAATAGTCAGCTCCTGACAATATTGAAAGCCCACAAAATGCGCGAGTATTACAAAGTGGAACATAATAATGAAAAATTGATTGGTTTTCTAAAAAGTAGCTTAAATTTATAAATAATTAAAACTAATTTAGTGTATAATCAGGGCTAAAATTCACACAAAAGTAGCAAATATGGAAAATAATAGCCGTAGAGGTTTTATGGGTAAAGCGTTTGGTGCTGTTGCGGCAGTAGGTGCTGTAGGCTCACTAGTTGCAATGAAGAAAACTTGGGATCCGCTCCCAAGTGTAAAAGCAGCAGGATTTACAACTCTAGATATGACAGTATATCAAGAGGGTGTTATGGTTACAGAAAAATGGAGAGGTAAGCCTATCTTCGTTTTGAAAAAATCAGCAGAAGTTATGGAAAACGAGAAGGGAAATCCAGCAGCTGAAGCTAGAAACATTAAAATAGGGGATGACAACTTTATGGTTGCCATTGGACTATGTACACATTTAGGCTGTATTCCAGCGTTTAGACCAGCTGAAAATGATTTTTTATGTGCATGTCATGGTGGTATGTTTGATGCGTCTGGCTTAGTTACTAAAGTACCACCTCCACGAGGTTTTGATATTCCTCCATTTAAGATTGATGGTACAAATTTGATTTTAGGTGAAGTAGGCCCTGAGTGGCAATCGATGAAAGATAATGGCGTTACGCTATAAAATAGGGGGAAAATAAATGGCACATTTTACGAAGGCAACAAGTGTTAAAGATTGGTTAAACCAAAGATTAGCAATTGAGACGGTAGAAAAGGTGATGATGTCGGAGTATTGGATTCCGAAAAATATCAACTTTCTATGGGCGATGGGGATGGTTTTAGTAGTCACATTTGTACTACTATTGGTTTCAGGTATATTTTTACTTATGTACTATGTACCAACTGTTGATGAGGCGTTTTATAGTGTAAACTATACGATAATGAGAGAAGTTGACTTTGGTTGGCTATGGAGACATATTCACGGTGTAGCTGCATCTGTTGTCTTTTTAGTTATCTATATTCACATGTTTACAGGTATCTACTACGGTTCTTATAAAAAGGGTCGCGAGATGATTTGGATATCTGGTATGCTTCTTTTTGTAGCTTTTTCAGCTGAAGCATTTTCAGGTTACATGCTACCATGGGGACAGATGAGTTACTGGGCTGGTATGGTTATTACTAACCTATTTAGCGGTGGTTCACTTCATGCAGATGCTTTAGTTGAGTGGATACGTGGAGATTATGTTCCTGCTCAAGCATTTTTAGGCCGTTTCTTTATGTTACACGTGCTTCTTATACCACTTGCTATTGTAGGACTTATTGGTCTTCACTTTGCAGCACTTCGTATTCCGCATGTTAACAACCAAGATGGAGAAGAGATAGATTTTAACGCTGAGTCTAAAAAATATCTTGATGGCGACAAAGCTGGAAGTAAAGTTATGAGATTTGCAAATGACTTTATGTCTAAAGATATGATGGTTGTTGGAATTTTCCTAATCTTCCTATTTTATCTAGTATTTTGGAATTATAGTTTTGCACTTGATCCTGTAAACTTTGATCCAGCTGATGGACTAAAAACACCTGAACATATCTACCCAGAGTGGTATTTCTTGTGGTCGTATGAGATTCTTCGTCCGTTTAACATTGACTTAGGGCTAGTACTATTTGGTTTTGCTCAAGTTATCTTTGTTTTCTTACCGTTTCTAGATAGAAGTCCAAACACATGCCCAGCAAATCGCCGTGGAACTATGTTTAAAGTTTGGTTTTGGTTGATGCTCTCAAATATGATAGTGCTGACTGCTATGGGTAAACTACCTCCAGAGGGTATATTTAGTACCATTGGACTTGTTGCGGCTATAGTTTTTGTTGTACAGTGGATAGCGCTTCCATTTATAACATCTAGGGAAAAAAAGGTATAAGGATAAAGATATGAAAAACAAAGAACCAATAATTTTAATAGTTGTCATCTTCTTTTCGCTTGTAACTTACTACTTAGTTGAGCCTTTTGCTCATGGTGTAATGCACAAGCATGTAGATAGTGAAAATTTTCAATATGCAGACTTACCAGCTCTTACTAAGAGTGGTAATGTTGCAAATGGTGAAGAGTTGATAATAAATGCAGGTTGTACTGGTTGTCACTCTATGGAAAAAGCAGGTATGCCAGCGCCTATGGATGCAGTAACTGCTGCTCAAAGTTATGGTGTAAATCCACCAGATTTAAGTGAAGTAGGTGCTCTTTACGATGATAAATTCTTAGCGGATCTTATCAAGAATCCTGCACATGCATTAAAAGTAGAGCACAAATTTGATGCTTCAAAGGGTGAGATGCATCCAATGGTTCCATTTTATGGAATGGGCGGAGACATAGATCAAGAAGTAGCTGATATGGTTGCTTACTTAAAAAATCTAGCAGTTAGTCCTTCTGATGTAACTCCTGCTATGGCTTTTGAAAATGCTTGTGGTAGATGTCATGCAGTTGAGTATGAAAATTGGACTCAGATAGGCACAAAGCCATCATTTAAACATGAAAAAGATTCATTAGCATTTGATATACAAGTTTTAGAATATGAAGACTCACTTAAAAAGTATATGGGTAAATTACCTCCAGATTTGAGTAGCTATATTCGCTCTCGTAGTGAAGACTTCTTAATTACTTTTATCGAAAATCCTCAAAATCACTTAGCTGGAACTGCTATGCCTCGTGTTGGTGTAACTGCTGATACAGCTGAAAAAGTTTTAGAGTATATGAGAGATGCAGGTGATACTAAGCGTCACGAGAGAGAGTCTATAGGTAAAGTTGTAATGATATACATTGTTATCTTTGCTATCTTCGCATTCCTATGGAAAAAACAAGTTTGGAGAGACCTACACTAAACTAAAAGCTTTGGCTCCTTTGGAGTCAGAGTCATTTTGTGTAAAGAACTCTTTTAAGGCTAAGGCATATTGTCTTAGCCTTTTTTTTTGTCTATTTTTTCACCTCTTCTTATGCTGCAGCATGGGAACTAGAAATAAAATCATTCCCAATCTTCCTCCTACATAAAAATCTATATATAAATCTTTAAAGTGCATCTCTTACTAGTTCCCATGCTCTGCGTGGGAATTTATATATATATAAGCTCTAGTACACATATAGACTCCCACGCAGAGCATGGGAGCCAGAAAGAGCATGGGAGCCAGAAAGTACACATATAGACACCCACGCAGAGCATGGGAGCCAGAAAACAAACAAATCGTCATCCTGAACTTGATTCAGAATCCAATTTAATAATTCTTTAGAGCATTCAATTCATAAATAGCTTCACATAAGGTGGGTAAAAAAAGAAAGTTAACTCTATATAAAACCGCCTCGCAAAGAAGCGGGTTTGTAAGAGAGAAGATTTTTAACTATTGTTACTTATATTCATCTCGTAGAAGATTATGACAGCGAAAACAAGCGTGTTCTATGTAAGTATAAGCTCTTTGAGCCTCTTCTCGACGGACTATGCCAGATTGGTTGTGCTTATTATCAATAGCATCAAGAATTATCTGAACATTATGGCTAATAATTTTGGCACTCATTTCAGCCTCATGCGCTTTGCGTTTTTTACCAGCTGGAAGCATCTTGGCAAAAATGTCTTTATCTCCTAAAAGAGCTTGAGAATGCTCAGCAAAGCGTTTTATCGAGTCTTCAACGCCTTGTTGGTCGCTGGCGATAAAAGACCTTTGAACTTCAGCAAGCTCAGCACCTAGTTGTAACATATTTGACCTAAGGTCGTATGCGCTAAGCGGTGAATAGAGTAGAAATATTAGACTACCTACGAGAGTTTTTTTTAACATAGCAGAACTCCTTATTTTTTTGTGTTTTATTGTAGCATAACAATTTATAGTTAAATATAAATTGTTCTTTAGCTTTAGAAGCTCTCGCTTTCATACCTCACTAGTTCCCACGCTCTGGCGTGGGAATTCATATATATATCTAAGCTGTAGTACACATATAGACTCCCACGCAGAGCATGGGAGTCAGAAATGGCATACTCCACGATGAGCTTCGTACTGTACGGTTTTGAAGTTCGCATGGATTTTGGAAGTGGTGCGTTACTTTTTCTCTATAACAACAAGAGTGTTGGCTAAAATATCGTGCAGGGCTTTTTTGTCTTTTCTGTAGAGTGGTAGAAGAAGTCCTAGAAGTGTTGCTGCTGTAAATAAAAAAGCAACAAATCTGACAAGGGCTCTGAAAAATCCTACATACTCCCCATTTTTACTATCTACAACTTTAAGCTCATAAGCTTTTTTCCCAGGAGTTTGCCCAAACTTACTAAGAAGTAACGCATAAATAAGTCCATATATAGCTGTGCTTAAAAATGGAGCTAGTTGAGATGCCTGAAAGTCATCTTTGCCATCCATTATAATGTAAGCAGTTACATATAGTATGGGAGCATATATCATAAACATATCTGTTATAAATGCTTTTATTCTGCTTGTATACTTAGCATAGATATACTTAGGCTTTTGTAATGTTTTATTTTGGGTTTTTTTTAAGTTTCTGAATCTCATAAAGTGAATTATAGCAAAAAAAGATGAAAGATTAAACAAATAAATTAGTTAAAAGTGCCAATAAACGGCTGTTTATACCAGAAAGTAAACTAATAACTAATAAAACCTATGATTTAAACTTAATTTAAAAATTACCCATGTACAATATGTAGTCTCAAAATGTATCACAAAAGGGAAGTGATAGTGGAATAACACTTGCTGTTACTCTGCTATCACTTCTAAAATGTGGTAACTTTTAAAAAAAACAGGAGAATTAGAATGAAAAAAACAATGGTTTCTTTAGCGGCAGCGTCGCTAATCGCAACAACTGCAATGGCAGCAGACAAAGGTATAGATATCGTAACAACTGGTCAAGCAGTTATTTATTATGAAACTCATGATGATGATGCTAAAGGTTCAGAGGATATGTTCCATAAAGATACATCTTCTGCTAACGTTGGTCTTCAACTAAACTTAGATGCTGATCTTAAAAACAACTTCACTTTTGGTTCACAACTTTCTTACTTAGGTACAGCTGGTTTAGAGAAAAATCTTGTTACTGGTGTTAAGCAAGATGGAGGCTTAAGTCTTAGAAATGATACAACTAGTCAAATTGCTTTAACTCAAATCTTCATAGCTAAAAAAATAGGTAACACTACAGTGAAGATTGGTCGTCAAGAACTTCCAAAATCACTATCACCTTTTGCATACTCAGAGGGTTGGAATGTATTCAAAAACACTTTTGATGCAGTTTTAGTTGTAAATACTGATATTCCAGATACTACTCTAGTTGGTGCTTATGTTTCAGGCGGAACGGGTATGGACTTAAGTACTACTAGTGATTTAACTCCAAAAGCTAACGTTCCTGGTGTAACAACAGTTGATGGCACAGCTTATATGGCTACTGTTCAAAACAAATCTATTCCAATGACTACTGTTACTGCTACATATTACAGAGTTGCAAAAATACAAAATACAGTTGTTCCTGTAGCACTTGAAGGTGCTGACGCTCTATGGGGTGATATAGATGTTGCTGGAAAAGACCTACCAATGGGACTTAAGTTTGGTGTTCAAGGTGGAACAATTATGACTGATAGTTCACTTTTAGCTGATACTACTGCATACGGTGTTAGAGTTGGTATGGCTCCAATAGAAGCTCTTACTCTATGTGCTGCATTTACATCAGTAGATGGAAGCAATAACAAAGCTAACGTAGCTATCAAGAACTTTGGTACAGGTATCAAATCTCCACTATATACTCAAATGATATATAACCAAGATGCGATTTCTCTAGATTCAGATACTTTCATGCTTAAAGCTGCTTACAACACTGGTGACTATGGTACAGTAACGCTACAAGGTGCTATGACTAAATCTGGCAAGTCTAACCTAATGGGTTATAAAAAAGATTATAATGAACTTGACCTAATTTATTCAATCAAAGCTGCTGGTGTTCAGTACTTTGCTGCATACATCTATAGAAATGTAGATAAGGCAGATATGTATGGACCTAGTAATATGGGTGGTGCTGAAGATGATCACAGACTTCGTGTTTGGGCTCGTTACAATTTCTAATAAGCTCTTAGCTTAAAATCTACTTGTGAAACTTTCCTACGCTTTTAAAGCGTAGGAATTCTTCAAAATCAATCTCCAATCAAAAACTTTATGATATAATCTCTTGACTTTAAACTAAGAGAGAAATCAAATGAACATAGTAAAAACACTCCTACTAACTGCTACTCTGCTACTCTTTAGTGCATGTGGAAATAAAACAGCATTTAAACTTCAAGAACCACTTCAAAACGCTGCTCTGGTTTACGTGTACGCAAAAATGAATCTAAGTACGGATGATAGTACATCTCGTGGAGAGTATTCACTTCGTATCAACAACAAGCCGATTATGCAAAGAATAAAAGATGGCGAATATATGGTCCTAAATCTAAAGCCAGAGGCTATGACGCTATCAGCTACAAAAAATCAGATACAAGAGGTGGTGCTTGATCTTGACTTAAAAGAGGGGCAAACATACTACTTAAAGATAATAGACTCCCACGATGGAAGAGCCTTTGATTTTGTAAAGATGAAAAATTCTGAAGCAAAAGCTGAGATAGCGTTAACTGGACTAGCAGGTTCATACGAAGAATCAATAGAAAACATAATAACAGAGTTTGTAAATCCTAAAACAAGCGATGAATCTATGGAGGTAAAAACAGCTGTAGTACCAGTCATAGTTCCAGTAAATTCTCAAGCTCCTGTAGTTCAACAAACGCCTATACAAGTAGCGCCGATGTCAAAAACAGATGAAATCCTAAAAGCGTATGAACTAAAAGAAAAAGGCATTATAGACGAGCAAGAGTTTAAATCGCTAAAAACAAATATACTAAATAAGAAATAAGATGCTAATAGACACTTATGATAGAGTCGTTGACTACTTAAGAGTCTCTGTAACAGAGAGATGTAACTTTAGATGCCAATACTGTATGCCAGAGAAGCCTTTTTCGTGGGTGCCAAAAGAGAATTTACTTAGCTTTGAAGAGCTGTTTTTGTTTATGAAGATAGCAATAGATGAGGGTGTTAAAAAGATTCGCATAACAGGTGGAGAACCGCTCTTGCGAGAAGACTTAGATAAGTTTATAAAGATGATCTATGATTATGAGCCTACTATAGACTTAGCAATGACCACAAATGCTTACCTTTTAAAAGGAACAGCTCAGAGGTTAAAAGATGCAGGACTTAAGCGCATAAATGTTAGCATCGACACACTAAAGCCAGAAATCGCGCAGAAGATAGCTCAAAAAGATGTACTCAAAAATGTACTTGAGGGAATTGATGAAGCGCTTAGAGTTGGACTTAAAGTAAAAGCTAACATGGTACCTATGAAGAGTCTTAATGCTGATGAGATTGTAGATGTACTAGAGTATTGTAAAGAGAGAAATATCAGCGTTAGATTTATAGAGTATATGCAAAATGCTTTTGCATCTAAAGAGATAGAGGGACTAAAATCTGCCGAACTTTTAGAAATACTAAGAACTAAATATGAATTTAGTGATGATGGCTTCGATGGCTCATCTCCTTCTCATTACTATACCATGAGTGATGGTTATAGGTTTGGCATCATAGAGCCTTATGGAGATGACTTCTGTAAGCAGTGCAACCGCATCAGACTAACAGCAGAGGGAAACCTTATCCCATGTCTCTATTTTGATGAGGCTATGAGTATATCAAAAGCTATAAAAGCTGGAGATATAAAAGCAGCTGCTGAAGTTTTAAGAGAAGTTGTAAGAACAAAGCCAGAGAAAAATCGCTGGGGTGGAGAAGAGGGCGAAATCTCTTCAAGAGCTTTTTATGAGACTGGTGGGTAAATAAGGGAGTTGAATCCCTCGTTCCCACGCTCTGCGTGGGAATGCATATATATCTGAGTTGTAGTATATATATAGACTCCCACGCAGAGCGTGGGAGCCAGAGAGAAAAAGCCAGAGAAGAAAATAAAAATTGGAAATAGATGATATACCTAGTTGAGCATTTTTACAGCATCCAAGGTGAGGGGCGCTACATTGGGACACCATCGCTTTTTTTTCGCTTTGGCGCTTGTAATTTAAAGTGCGAAGGTTTCGCTTGTAGTGAAATAGCTCCTGATGGCGTAGAAGTCGTTGGCTGCGATACTGTCTACGCGGTAAATAAAGAGCACTTCTCACATATGTGGAGCAAGATAACAAAGGCTAAAGAGCTTTTAAATGTCTTAGAACTCTATGAACTTCCACAAAAAAGCGTAGATATAGTACTGACTGGTGGTGAGCCTCTTTTGTATGCAAATGATGAGACTTTTGTTGAGTTTTTAGAAGAATTACACGCAAGAGGTCATAGAATTTGCTTTGAGACAAATGCGACTATAGCAGTTAATTTTGAAAAATTTGAGATTTATAGAGAGTGTATTTTTGCCCTCTCCGTTAAGCTTTCAAACTCAAATGAAACATATAAAAAAAGAGTAAGAGGCGATGTTATAAACTCTATAGCCATAAATGCAAAAGATGCTTACTTTAAGTTTAGTGTAGATGCTGAGTCTATAGATTTAGGCTTAGAAGAAGAGATATTTGATATAACTTCATACGCACCGAGTTGTGATGTATTTTGTATGCCACTAGGCGGAGATAAAAAAACCGTAGAAGCAAATACTCCAATGTTAGTGGAGTTTTGTAAAGCTAAGGGATATAACTTCTCAGATAGACTTCACATAAGAATCTGGGATGCAAACAAAGGAGTCTAAGCTATGATAATAAGAAAAATGTTTAAGTTTGAAAATGCTCATATAGTTAGGGGATGCTCAACTCTGAAATGTAGAAGTTCTCTGCATGGACACTCTTACAAAGTGGAGCTTCTTTTTGAATCCAACTTTTTGGACAGTGGTCAGATGGTTTATGACTTTGGACTAATGAAGCAAAATATGAAAGAGTTAATAGATGCTTTTGATCATGGAGTTAGCATCTGGAATAAGGATGAGGCAGAGTATATAAAAGATATGAAAAAGCACTCACAGAGATGGATAGAGCTTCCAATTTCTCCTTCGTGTGAGCAGTTTAGTCGTGTATTTTTTGTGATGATAGATAGACTCTTACAACTTACAAACAGTGTAAATGGCGAAAAAGAAGTAAAACTCCATAGTGTTATAGTTCATGAGACAGCAACCGGTTATGCACAAGCTTTTAGTAATGATGCTTACTCAAAAGAGATGGGTGTTATCGAGCTTGATAGTATTGTTTTTTCTCAGGCTGTGCTAGATGGTTTTAGTGATAGAGAGCTGTGGGAGAGAGTAAAAAGGGGAGAAAGCTTTACAAATCCAACAACGGTTTAATGGAGTTGTCTTTTTTGGTTTGGGGTGATGTGTATATATGCATTCCCACGCTGGAGCGTGGGAACGAGAGTTTTTCTAGTTCCCAAGTTTCACTTGGGAATTCATATTTTAGTTTCTATTGTTATTGATATATACACTCCCAAGTGAAACTTGGGAGCGAGGGGAATAGAACTCTCTGACTCCCACGCTCTGCGTGGGAGTCTATATATATACTACAACTCAGACATATATGCATTTCCACGCGGAGCATAGGAACGAGAAACTACTACACAAAGGACTAAAATGGAAGAAATAAAAGAATTTTTTGCAAAACAAGATAGATTTGCAAAGCTTTTAGGTTTTCATATAGAGAGTATAGAAGAAGGAAGTTCAACGGTAAGCACTACTATAAAAGAAGAGCATCTCAACGGGGCAGATGTCGTTCATGGTGGTTTTTTATTTTCGTTGGCTGATTTTGCTTTCGCTATCGCTTCAAACTCTAAAAATAATCTCTCTTTAGGTATTAGCGCAAATATAATTTTTCAAAAAGCAAAATCTGGTGGTAAACTCTTTGCTAAAGCGAGAGAGCTAAGTGATGGTAAAAAAATAGCAACCTATGAGGTATGTATAAGCGATGAAAAAGACAATACAGTTGCAACTTTTATAGGCACTGTATATAGAAAAGGGATTAATATTATTTAAGCTTTTAAAGTGAGTGGTAAGCGATATGCATTCCCACGCAGAGCATGGGAACGAGAGTCTTTTAAGGTGAGTGGTGAGTGATATGCGTTCCCACGAGGAGCGTGGGAACGAGGGTGCTTGAGCAAGTTATAAAAGGCTCTCTTGCTTATCTGTTGTAAAGCTAAATCTAATGGGTACAACTTTTACTTTTTCATCTTTTTGTAGCACGTCAACACCTGCATCTATCATGATATAAGAGTTTGAGATGCCAAGAGGTGAGACCATTCCTGGGGCAAATTTTTCGCAAGGCTCAAAACTACTTCCATCAAATATTCCTGGCACTAAAGAGATAGAACTTTTTTTGAGCCTGTACTCATTTTTCATCTTTGAGTCTATGCCTTTTACGTATTTCTCACTCGCACCACTTAGCGCTAAAATGATACTTTGCCCAAAGAGTTCAAAATTTAGTGCACATGCAAGCGGATTTCCTGGCAGGTTTAGAATGAGCGTGTTGTTTATCTTACCAAAAGCTGTTGGCTTTCCTGGCTTTATCTCTACCTTGTCAAAAAAAGTCTCCATCCCAAAGGAGCTAAAAGCCTCTCTTGTAAAGTCTGCATCTCCAACGCTCACTCCGCCTGAAGTTACGACAAGATCACAGTTTAGGGCACTTTTAATATGCTCTTTTAAGTCATCTAGTGTGTCCTCAGCTGTGCCGATAAACTCAACCTCGCATCCTAACTCTTGTGCGCGAGCTAAGAGAGTAGGTGTGTTTGTATTGTAGAGTTGATGGGCTTTTACTTGCTCAAAGTGCATCTTAAGCTCATTTCCAGATGCAAATAGTGCTAGACGTGGCTTTTTATGTACTTTTATATGGCTTATGCCTTGAGATGCTAGCAGTGTTATTTGGTGGGCTTGAAGCTTCTGTCCTTTTTGTAAAAGAAGGTTTCCTTTTTTGATATCTTCTCCGCAAAGTCTGATGTGTCTGCCTTCTGAGAGATTTTGTGGAAGTATAACTCCCTCTGCACAATCTTTTGTATCTTCTTGAGCAACGATAGACTCACAACCCTCTGGAATCCTAGCACCTGTCATGATTTTTATAGCGTAGTTTGATGCTAAAACTTCACTAGAGTTATCACCTGCGAAGATAGTGTGTTTGACTTTCACACATTTTCCTGCATCCAAAACTTTTACTGCATAACCATCCATAGCCGAGTTATCAAAGGGTGGAAGATTGTGAGTTGCGTAAATATCTTCTGCTAGGATGAAGCCAAGAGCTTGCTCTATTGGTAAGATTTTAAGTGCTTTTGTTTTTGTGTTTTTGTAGATGAGATCAAGTGCTTGAAGTATAGTAACGCTCATAAAGTCCTCTTTTTTAATAGTTTAGAAATGTTTTAGTATTGTAGCATAGTATGGATTTTCAAACTTCTAATATACAAACTCATGGCTATTTGAGTGAAATTTATAGTAGAATTGCACCATGAATGAAATGTATGATATGTCTATAGTTATGCACAACTATAGTGTTTATGGGATTTTGGCGGTGATTTTGCTTAACTTTTTGATGCTAGCAAGAGCTGATGAGATAAAAACTTATGCTAGGTTTATGAATCTTTTTATGCCTATTGTGATGACGGTTATTGGTGCGGTTATCTTTACTGGCGTGGTTATGATGGCTGCTAAGCATCTGGAGTTTACTGTAGAGAATATCGTGATGATACTCTTTGGAGTTGTGTTGATAGGTTTAGAAAATGCGAGGTCTAAAAAATTACAAAGAGTAGATAAAAAGCACAAAGATGCTCTCCTTTCTCACAAGAAAGAGGCTTATAAAATCTTTGCTATTGAAGTTATTATGGTTTTAGGCATCTCTATTTGGATGTGGCTTTGAAGTTTATACTTTGTGAGGAGGCATCAAAAGATAGCATAACTATCAAAGGTGAACTCCACAAATATCTTGTAAAAGTCCGCAGGCATAAAGTTGGTGATGAGCTGGAACTAAGGGCAAAAGATAAGCTCTCAATGCTTTATACTTATAAAATTTCAAGTCTAGATGCAAAGAGTTTAGAACTCCTGCTAATATCATCGCAGATGCTTGAAGTAAAGAGCAAAAAGTATCTTCACGTGGCATGGTGTGTGATAGATGCAAAGTCTATAGAAAAAGTACTTCCTATGTTAAATGAGCTTGGAGTTAGTAGAGTTTCATTTGTTTACTGTGATAGAAGTCAGAGAAATATAAAGCTTGATTTTGCAAGATTTGAGAGGATTTTGGAAGCTTCTATGCAGCAGTGTGGACGAAGTGATATGCTGCAATTTGATGAGTATAAAAATATTAAAGAGTTTTTGCATGAATTTAGTGATGTAGTTGTTTTTGACTTTTGTGAAAACACTCTAGCATCTGATGCTGATTTTGCAAGAGTACTTGTAGGTTGTGAGGGCGGATTTTCTCAAAGTGAGAGAGAGATGCTAGTCTCTCAAAAGAATTTTATGCTAGATACTCCGATGGTACTTCGTTCTGAGAGTGCGGTTGTGGCTATTGCAAGTAAGTTGATGCTGTAAGTTTTTAATATACTTTTTGAGAGTAAAAACTCTCTGGCTCCTACGCTCTGCGTGGGAGTCTATATATATACTAAATTCAGAGATATATGAGTTCCCACGCAGAGCGTGGGAACTAGATAAAGAACTTCTTCTTTGCAGTCTCATTTTTCTTCTCTGGCTCCTACGCTCTGCGTGGGAGTCTATATATATACTAAATTTAGAGATATATAAGTTCCCACGCAGAGCGTGGGAACTAGTTAACTTTTAAGTCATGCAGGGCGAGGCTGAAGCCTCACTTAGGAAAGCTGAGGCGGGCGAAATTAACTATATGCTAAATTAAGATAAGTTTAGGTACAATTGCGACTCTAAAAATCCGCCCCCATACGGATTTAAAAAATATATAGATATTCGCACATTAACGAGTATCAAAAGGCAAAACATGAAAAAAGATCTTCACCCTAAACTAGTAGTATGTACAGTAACTTGCGCTTGTGGAAACAGCTTTGAGACAAAAAGTGCAAATGATGAGCTTCGTATAGATATCTGTAACGAGTGTCATCCATTTTTTACAGGTTCTGAGAGAATGGTAGATACAGCTGGAAGAATCGAGAAGTTTAACAAGCGTTACGCTAAAAACTAGAATCTTAAATGTTTTTTCTCATCCAAGGACTAGTTTCAAATTTGTGTGAGATTTAATAGTGCTAAAATTTGTTCCGACTCCCATTGGAAACATAGGCGATATATCTCTTAGAGCTATTGAAGCTCTAAGAGAAGCTGACATCCTGCTTTGCGAAGATACCCGCGTCACAAAAAAACTCATACACATTTTAAAAGAGCGATATAACACTTCTTTTAAAGAAGACCAGCGCTTTATCCCACTTCACTCACACAATGAAAAAAACTTTGTAGAAGAGCTAGATAGTTCTTTTTTTGATAAAGAAGTAGTCTATGTTAGCGATGCTGGGATGCCAGGCATCAGTGACCCTGGGCAAGCTCTTGTAAAGTATGCACAAGAAAATGGCGTAGAGTATGATGTTTTGCCAGGTGCAAACGCTCTGCTTACTGCTTTTGTGGCAAGTGGCTTTATAGAGACTAAGCTACTATTTTGGGGATTTTTACCACATAAGGGAAGCGATAGAGCAGCATCTCTTAATGGTGCCCTCTTTAGTGGGTTTACAACGGTTCTTTATGAATCGCCACACAGACTTAAAAAACTTCTCCAAGAGATAGTAAAAGAGCAACCCAAAAGAGAATTGTTTTTAGCTAAAGAGATAAGTAAAAAATATCAAACATATTTTAGTGGAACTGCTATAGAGTTATTAGATAAGATAAATGACAATTTTCGAGGCGAATGGGTAGTCGTGATAAGCCAGAGCGAGAGACAAAATGCCAGCGCTATAAGCGAAAATGACATTTTAGAGCTAGACTTACCAAAAAAAATACAAGCAAAGCTCATCTGCAAAATAACACAAGAAAATACTAAATCTTGCTACGAAAGACTATTTAAGCTATAAAAATATAGCAAAATGACTGCATTATCACTTTTTTTTGCTAGAATGTCTCCATGTTAATTTATGCAAAACAACCAATACAATACCTAATACAAAACCATCCAAATAAGATAAAAACTCTCTACTTAGCAAAAGAGGTAGATAAAAAAGAGTATGCTCGTTTGATGAAGATGAACTTTGAAGTAAAGCGCATCCCACCAGATGCTGCTGGAGTGATGTGCAAAAATGCAAACCATCAAGGCATCTTGGCCGAAGTTGATGAGTATGAACTACACCCTTTTAAATCCACTTTAGATAAAGATTTTATACTAGTTTTATCTGGTCTGACTGATGTTGGAAATATCGGAGCTATTGTTAGAACTGCTTATGCGATGGGCGTAGATGCTATTGTGGCATGCGGAGTTAAAAACTTAAAGTTAGCACCAATAGTAAGAACAAGTACTGGTGCTCTCTTTGACATTCCTTTTGTGCTAGAGCACAATATTCTTGATGTGATGAATGACTTAAAAACATCTGGCTTTTGCTTGTATGGCGCTGATATGGGCGGAGTTGACATTAGAGATGTTAAGCTAAAGCAAAAAAGAGCTTTGATTTTAGGTAATGAGGGCGAAGGTTTAAGTTCTCGCATAATTTCAAAATTAGATGAAGTTATAAGCATAAAAATGTCACATAAATTTGACTCTTTAAATGTCAGTGTGGCAGGGGCTATTTTAATGGATAGGATGAGAGTATGAGTGATGGGCTTGATAGATTAAAAAACATAGGTGCACAAAAGATACATGAACAAACACATATAGCAAGACACCATGTCCAAGCCCTTTTGCACGAAGCTTTTGAAGATATGACAAAGATTCAGATGCAGGGCTTTATATCTATCTTACAAAGAGAGTATAGTGTTGATTTGAGCGAGTTTAAAGCTAAGGTCGATGAGTATTATCTTCTAAATGCTCCAGAGATAGATGATGGAGAGACTAGGTTTTTTGTCTCACCAACAAGAAAGAAAAAATATACCTATGTTTATGTCTTGATAGCTATAGCAGTGTTTGCAGTAGCTATATTTTTTACCCTAGAGGAGATAAACCAAAGCAGTGAGAAAACTGATAACCATAATATCGATAACAGTGCTATACAAAATGCCCAAGAAAGTATGCTTAAAAGCGACAAGCTAGAAGCACTAAGCAAACAAGAGATAGAAGATGAAAATGAAACAATAGAAGAAGAAACTAAAGAAGAAAAAATCAAAGAAGAAGAAAAAACTGTAGAGTCTAAGGCTGTTGATGTTGTAAAGTCTTTTAAAATAATGCCAACCTCAGAGTTATGGATAGGTTATATCGACCGTTCAAACTATAAAAAGTATCAAAAAACCTTCTCAGGTGAACTAGAATTAGACCCTAAGAAAGAGTGGCTGCTCTCACTTGGCCATGGCTATGTAAAGATAGAGATAGATGGAGAGATAAGAGAGTTTAATGAAAGATCTAATCTTAGACTTTTATATAAAGACTCTAACATCTCAAAGATAAGTTTTACAGAGTTTAAAGAGCTAAATAAAGGGCAAAAATGGTAAAAATAATTTTTGCTATTTTATTTTTGAGCTCACTCTCTTTTGCAGATGCCGCTCAAAATAGCGCTCTTTTAACACAAAAAATAAAATCCTTTATAAACTCTAAAACGTATGATCAAAATAGAGCATATATAGATATTCTTTTTTCTCCAAAATCTGACTACTTTGCAAATGACAGTGTAGATGCTGTAAAAGTTATACAGACCTTAAAAGAAAATGGACTTTTAAATCTTTTTTTTGCAAAACCTAGCGAGCTAACATTGCGATTTAAAACAAGTGGTTCTCCTCTGTTTTTTGTTAAAATCATGGGCGATACTCTTAGAAGTATAGGCTATTACAGATATGTAACGCAAGAGTCAAATCTAAACAACTCGGAATTTACTTGGACTATAAACTTGACTTCAGAATATGCAACAGACCCACTAATACTCCAACAAGAGCTTAGAAAAAGTGGTTCGCGAATAATTGATATCAGAAGAGACTCAGCAACTGACTGGACCTATGTTGTGGATATGAGAGATGGAAGGCTAAATGTGGAGTCTCTACAAGAGGGCATAGGACTTAGTCTAAAGCGCTCTTTGTACTCTAAGTGGATAGATGTCTCACAGGTCAAAAAAATCAAAATCTCTTCATCAAGAAGAAATAGCTGGTATCCATACATCGCCTACTACGATGCCTCTTTGCATCTACTAAAGGTTCAAAAGCATGATAGTAAAAGTGCGAGCCTTACTTTAGAGCTAAATGAGAACACTCACTACATAAAGATTTCAGATATCTACTCTCTAAAAAATATAAGAGATGATTTGACTTTAATGCCTACAGGTGCAAGATAAAAAAAGATTGATAGCAAAGTAGAGATAATTTTGCTAGAATTACGACAATAATTTACTCAGGAATAATGGATGTTTGACGAAATAGAATTTGACAGAATGAAGAGACTACCGAAGTATGTTTTTGCTGAGGTTAATGAACTTAAAATGGCTGAAAGACGTGCAGGTGCAGACGTTATCGACTTTTCTATGGGAAACCCAGATGGTGATACCCCAGAACACATAAGAGAAAAACTTATAGAGTCAGCCAATAAGACTAAGACTCACGGTTATTCAACTTCAAAGGGTATTCCAAAACTTTTAGTTGCTATAGCTGATTGGTATAAAACTAGATATGGATGTGACTTAGACCCGATGACAGAGTGTGTAGCCACAATGGGCTCAAAAGAGGGTTATGCGCATCTTACTTACGCTATTACAAACCCTGGTGATGTAGCGGTAATCCCAGATCCTACCTACCCTATACATGAGTACTCTTTTATCTTAGCAGGTGGAAATGTAGTCAAGTTTGGTATAGAGTTTGATGAAGATTATAAGCTTGATGAAGATAAGTTTTTTCATGACTTAGAGCGTGTCTTTAAAGAGAGTTCACCAAAGCCAAAGTATGTTTTAGTTAACTTTCCTCACAATCCTACAACTGCAACGGTGACTCAGGAGTTTTATGTGCGTCTTGTAAAGATGGCAAAAGAGAAAAGATTTTATATCATCTCTGATATTGCTTATGGAGACATAACTTTCTGCGGATATACAACTCCATCTATCATGAGTGTGCCAGGCGCAAAAGATGTGGCAGTTGAGAGTTTTACACTTTCAAAATCTTACAATATGGCTGGCTGGAGAGTTGGCTTCTTTGTAGGAAACAAAAAACTCATAGGCGCACTTCAAAAGATTAAATCATGGCTTGATTATGGAATGTTTACGCCGATTCAAGTTGCAGCTACAGTAGCTCTTAATGGCGATCAGCAGTGTGTTCAAGATATAACAGACAAATATAATCACCGTCAAGATATTTTGCTTCGTGCATTTGAGAGAGCTGGTTGGAAGATTCGCAAAAATCGCGCAAGTATGTTTGTTTGGGCAGAAATCCCTGAAGGAGCTCGACATTTAGGAAGTTTAGAATTTTCAAAAAGACTTCTAAAAGAGGCTGCAGTTGCAGTAGCTCCAGGTATTGGTTTTGGTGCTTATGGTGAGAATTATGTTCGTATAGCACTCATTGAAAATGACAACAGAATCCGCCAAGCAGCAAGAAATATAAAAGAATTTTTAAAACAATTTGAAGAAGAGAAAAAATAAATAAATTTATGAAACAAATCACACTAGTGTGATGGGCTTCCCGCCGAAGAAAACTCAGTGCGCACGACGGAGTACCCTTGGGGTATTAGCGTAGTCAAAGGGACTTGTTCCTTTGGCGTGATAAATGAATAGGGAAAAGATTCCCTTAAATTTATGAAATAAATTAAAGGACAAAATATATCATGGTAAAAGTAGGAATAATAGGCGTTGGGACAGTTGGAACAAGCGTAGCTCAAATCTTAAAAGATAACGCTGATGTTATTTCTGCAAGAGCAGGTGTTGATATAGTTGTTAAGTGCGGAATTGTAAAAGACTTAAGCAAAGACAGAGGCTTAGATATAAAACTAAGCGACAATGTTAATGATGTTTTAGATGATGATGAGATTGATATTGTTGTTGAGCTTATGGGCGGAGTGGAAGAGGCTTTTGAAGTAGTAAAGGGCGCATTAAAAAGAGGAAAAGCTGTTGTGACTGCAAACAAAGCTCTTTTAGCTTATCATCGCTACGAACTTCAAGATATGGCTAAAGATATAGCTTTTGAGTATGAAGCTTCAGTTGCTGGTGGGATTCCTATCATAAACGCTCTTCGTGATGGTCTCTCTGCAAATCATATAGAGTCCATCATGGGCATTATGAACGGCACTTCAAACTATATGCTTACAAAGATGCGTGATGATGGAGTCTCTTATGATGCTATCTTAAAAGAGGCGCAAGATTTGGGTTATGCTGAGGCTGATCCTACCTTTGATGTTGGTGGTTATGATGCTGCTCATAAGCTTCTTATCTTAGCTTCCATCGCTTATGGCATCGATGCAAAACCTGAAGATATTCTAATTGAGGGAATTGAAAATATCGCTCAAGATGATATCGCTTTTGCTAAAGAGTTTGGATATGTGATAAAACTACTTGGCATCGCAAAAAAAGATGCAAATGAGGTAGAGCTTAGAGTTCACGCCGCTTTAATCAAGCAAGAAGAGATGATAGCAAAGATAGATGGCGTGATGAACGCTATCTCTGTGGTTGGCGATAAAGTGGGCGAGACACTCTACTATGGACCTGGGGCTGGTGGAGATGCAACCGCTAGTGCTGTAATTGCAAATATTATTGATATTGCAAGAAGTGGAAAATCTGCGCCGATGCTAGGCTTTGATAAGCCACTAGAGGGCAAACTTACACTAAAAGCAACTGCGGATATAAACTCAAAATACTATCTTCGTATAAATGTCTCAGACCGAACTGGAGTACTAGCAAAGTTAGCTAAAATATTTGAAAAGCACAATATCTCAATAGAGACTATGCTTCAGCGTCCATCACAAGCAAACTCTGCAAACTTGCTAATATCTACTCATATAGCCCTAGAAAAAGATATTCAAAACATGATAAAAGAGATAAAAGAGCTAGACTTTGTAAATGCGACTCCTGTAATGATTAGGATAGTCTAAAACTGGAAAACTGATGGAAAATATAGAGACAATAGATAGCGTTTGTACTTATTGTGGCGTTGGTTGCGATATCGCTGCCAATGTAGATGTAAAACAAAACAAGATAAAAAATATCTTCGCTCATCCTGATGGAGTTGTCTCACA
>JAQUFE010000086.1 GCA_028684815.1 Sulfurimonas sp. | reverse complement strand
TTTAAACACTATATCGGAGATATTGCTTATGAGCTGCCAACTATTGAGTCTGATAAGATTCTACTAGGGACTATAGAGCAGATGAAAGAGCAGGTTAATGGTGAGAAAAACCTAGAAAAAAGCTTACGTGTAAAACAGGCTGAAGCTGCACTTGAAGTGAGCAAATCAGAGGTAGAAAATGCAAAAAGCGGACATATGCCAACGCTCAGTTTTGACGCTGGTTATAGTCTGTACGATACAGATACACCAACCGTAGAAGCTCCTTACAATACAGTGAAATATGCGATGCTTAGTCTAAATATACCCATCTATGGTGGTGGCTATGTCTCATCAAAAGTTGACTCATCAAGACTTATGACAAGAGCTGCAAATGAGGATTTGCAAAATGCTAAAAAAGAGGTTCAAGTTCTTTATGATGAATATCTTGCCATCTTTGATGCATCCTCACAATCAGTAGAGATGTATAAAAATGCCTTAGAATCTGCAGAGCTATATCTTGAATCCATAGATCAAGGTTACGCGTATGGATTAAAAAGTATCATAGACTTAAATGATGCAAAAAATAAGCTAAATGAGGTAAAATACAAATACGTAGAAAATTTATACTCTTTGGTAGATTCATATATAGGCTTGTTGATGGTAACAAACAATTTTAAAGAGTTAAATCTTTTAGACAAATTAGTAGAGTGAGATTAATGATGAAAAAAGCGATAATAACTGGTGTTACAGGGCAAGATGGTGCTTATTTAGCAGAGCTACTTTTAGAAAAGGGTTATGAGGTCTATGCAACATATAGAAGAACTTCCTCAGTTAACTTTTGGCGTATAGAAGAGCTAGGTATTGAGAATCATCCAAACCTTCATCTAGTTGAGTATGACTTAACAGATCAAGCAAACAGCGTTAGAATGGTAGCAGAGATAAAGCCAGATGAGATTTACAACCTTGCGGCGCAGAGTTTTGTGGGTGTCTCATTTGAGCAACCACTTGCAACTGCACATATCACTGCACTAGGATGCGTACACCTTCTTGAAGCTATCCGCATAGTAGATAGAAATATCAAGTTTTACCAAGCAAGTACTTCAGAGATGTTTGGTTTAGTCCAAGAGATTCCTCAAAAAGAGAGCACACCTTTTTACCCTAGAAGTCCTTACGGCGCAGCAAAACTTTACGCACACTGGATGGTGGTAAACTACAGAGAGTCTTACGATATCTTTGCATCTAGCGGCATACTCTTTAATCATGAATCGCCTCTAAGAGGAAAAGAGTTTGTTACTCGTAAGATAACAGATAGCGTAGCCAAAATCAAACTCGCAAAACTAGAGTGTTTAGAGCTTGGAAATATGGATGCTAAAAGAGATTGGGGCTATGCAAAGGACTATGTAGAAGCGATGTACTTAATGTTACAAGCTCCAAAATCAGATACATATGTAGTAGCTACAAACAGAACCGAGACGGTAAGAGATTTTGTAACTATGGCATTTAAAGCAGCAGGAATCGAACTCGAATATAGCGGCAAAGATGAAAATGAAATAGCAAAAGACAAGGCAAGTGGTAAAATAGTTGTGAGAGTAAATCCAAAGTTTTACCGTCCAGCTGAAGTAGATCTTCTTATAGGAAACCCACAAAAAGCAAAAGATGAGTTAGGCTGGGAGCCAAAATGCAAGCTCGAAGAGCTATGCGCGATGATGGTAAAAGAGGACTTAAGACGAAATGAGATAGGTTATAGTTTCTAACAGTATGAAAAAAAAAGTCCTTATAACAGGTATAGACAGCTTTAGCGGTACTCACCTCTCCTCATATCTTCAAAAGTTAGGATATGAAGTTTGTGGTACCTCCTTGTTTGACAGCGGTGCTAAAAAATATAGATGCGACATCACAAACAAAGCAGATATTATAAAAGTTCTTATGGCTTGCGAGCCTGATTATCTCATTCATCTAAGTGGCATCTCCTTTCCCGCGCATGACAAGCATGAAGATTTTTACAAGGTAAACACTATAGGCACGCTAAATATCTTAGATGCTCTTATAGAACTTAACCTTAACCCGACAAAGATACTCCTAGCAAGCAGTGCCACGCTCTATGGCAACCAAGGTTTAGAAATTCTTGATGAAACACTCTGCGTTAAACCAACAAACCACTATGGAGCTAGTAAGTATGCTATGGAATCCCTAGCAGCCAACTACTTTACTAAGTTAAATATCATCATAACGCGACCCTTTAACTACACAGGCGCAAACCAACAAGAGCACTTCTTAATCCCAAAAATAGTAAAACACTTTAAAGAAAAAAAGAGAACTATAGAGCTAGGAAACTTAGAAATAAGTAGAGAGTTTAACGACATCGACTATGTTTGTGAAGTTTATAAGAGACTCCTTGAATCCTCCCTCTCTTCAGAAGTTTTTAATATCGCTTCAAACAGAGGCATAAAACTTTTAGATGTTATAGATATGATGAATGAACTCTCAGGCTACAAGATAGAGGTTAAAATTAACCAAGATTTTGTAAGAAAAGGGGAGATAAAAAATCTTACTGGCTCTTGTGAAAAACTCTTTAAAGCCATAGGTGAAGTAGAACAAAAACCTTTTAAGCAAACACTCCAAGAGATGCTTGATGCTTAAAATAAAAAAGGCACTTTAGTTGAGAGTAGCAATAGTTCATGATTGGCTCGTAACAGATGCAGGGGCGGAAAAAGTCCTCAAAGCGCTACTTGATATCTATAGAGATGCAGATATATTCTCACTCGTTGATTTTTTAAGCCAGAGAGACAGAGACAATGTCCTTGGTGGCAGATTTGCAAAAACCTCATTTATTCAAAAGCTCCCCTTTGCAAGAAAACACTTTAGAAGTTACTTTATTCTTTTTCCATTAGCTATAGAGAGTTTTGATCTGAGCAAATATGATTTGATTATTAGTAGCTCTTGGGCAGTTGCCAAGGGAGTAAAAAAACACGCAAACCAACTCCATATATCCTACTGCTACACACCAATCCGCTATGCATGGGATCTGTACGATGAGTACACAGCATCTCTGCCTCAACCTAAAAAACTCTTTGTTAAAGCCACTCTTTCATATATTAAAAAGTGGGATATAAAAACACTACATAGAGTTGATCATTTTATAGCAGACTCCATCTTTGTACAAGAGAGAATCAAAAGAACATACAACAGAGACTCAACAGTTATCTATCCACCAGTCGATACCAAAAACTATGCGTACGAGCCAAACAAAGAAGATTTTTATCTTACAGCTTCGAGATTAGTTCCATACAAAAAAACAAAACTCATTGTAGAGGCATTCAATGAGATGCCAGATAAAAAACTAGTTGTTATAGGAAGTGGTGAAGAGTTAAAAGCCATAAAAGAGATAGCAAAAACAAATATTTCAGTGCTTGGGTATCAGGAAAAAGATGTGTTAACACACTATATGCAAAGAGCAAAAGCTTTTGTATATGCTGCAGTTGAAGACTTTGGTATAGTTCCCATTGAAGCAATGTCATGTGGAACTCCAGTTATCGCTCTTGGTAAAGGAGGCACAGCAGAGACGGTCATAGATGGAGTAAATGGAGTACATTTTAAAAAACAAACAAAAGAAGATATCATAGATGCTCTTTGCAGATTTGAGAGCCAATCCTTTG